>NZ_DASTAT010000078.1 GCF_035712445.1 Oligoflexus sp.
CTTTTGTGAATGTCAGAGATGACAGGATAGGTCACGCCTTCAATTCCGCCTTCGTCGCGTGAGGTATTCAACCAGGCGAGATGGGAGAATTTACTATCGACCGACACGGCCAGAACTTCGGTATTCTTGGCTTTAAAATCCTTCAGTTTCTCCTGGAACGCGTGCAGCTCTGTCGGGCACACGAAGGTGAAATCGAGTGGGTAAAAGAAAAGAACGACATTTTTTTTGCCGCGAAAGCTGGACAGTGTAACGTCCTGGAACTCTTTATTCACAACAGCTGGGGCGGTGAAATCAGGTGCTGGCTTATTCACGAGTACTGCCATTTTTCACTCCTTAGGCAAAAGAATTGGAACCATCGTAGAAACGTGTCGCCATCGAAACATAGAACCCGGCAGCTGTCAAGAACAGCGTCAGCCGGGTCGAGAAACTCATGCCGAACCACCGTTCTCCATGTAGGCATAACGGAAGTCGGTGATGGGATGGAAGGTTTCCTTGATGGTGCGATGCGAACACCAGCGCAGAAGGTTCCAGATGCTTCCGGCTTTATCATTGGTGCCGGACGCCCGGCCGCCGCCGAAAGGCTGCTGACCGACCACGGCGCCGGTGGGTTTGTCGTTGATATAGAAGTTGCCCGCGCTATGCTCCAGAGCGCGGGTCATATGCGCAATCACGCGGCGATCGCGGGCATAGATGGCTCCGGTCAGAGCATAAGGCGAACTCGTATCGCAAAGCGCCAGAGTTTCATCCAGCTTCGCATCATCGTAAACATAAAGCGTGAGCACCGGCCCGAAGATCTCTTCGCGCATGCTGCGATAATGCGGATCCAGAGCTTCGATAATGGTCGGCTGAATGAAGTAACCGACCTTGTCATCACAGTCGCCACCGAAAATGATGCGGGCATCCTTCGACTGCTTTGCATCATCAATGTAGCCTTTGATTTTATGGAAGGCCTTTTGATCGATCACAGCGCCCATAAAGTTCGAGAAATCCGCGGGATCACCGACCTTGATCTGCTCAGCCGTCGCAACCAGTCCGTCCTTCACAGCTGGCCAAAGGCTTTTCGGAATATACGCGCGCGAGGCCGCCGAGCATTTCTGCCCTTGGAATTCAAAGGCCCCACGGATGAGTCCGGTGACCAGCTCCTGCGCATTGGCGCTCGGATGCGCAAAGACGAAATCCTTGCCCCCGGTTTCGCCGACCAACCGTGGATAGGTTTTGTAACGGTCGATATTCTGACCCACGGTTTTCCATAGCATATTGAAGACGCCCGTCGAACCCGTGAAATGAATACCAGCCAGATCCGGATGCGCCAGGGCCACCGAACTGATCACAGCGGGATCACCGACCACAAGGTTGATGACACCCGGAGGCAGACCGGCCTCTTCCAGCACCTGCATGCCCACATAAGCAGACAGCAGCGACGTCGGTGCCGGTTTCCAAAGAACCGAACAGCCCATCAGCGCCGGAGCAGTGGGCAGGTTGATCGCGATGGATGTGAAGTTGAAAGGACAAACAGCGTAAACGAAGCCTTCCAGGCCCCGCGCTTCGCTTCGGTTCCACATGCCCGGTGCGGACTGCGGCTGCTCGCTATAGATGCGTTCTGCGAAATGCACGTTGAAGCGGAAAAAGTCGATGAGTTCGCACGCCGCATCAATTTCAGCCTGATGCGAGGTCTTGCTCTGGCCCAGCATGGTCGCGGCATTGATCACGGGACGATATTTACCGGCTAAAAGCTCGGCCGCTTTCAGAAAGACCGCTGCGCGATCCTCCCAGTTCAAAGCCGCCCATTCCTTGCGGGCAGCAAGGTTCGATTGAATCGCCGCCTGGACGTCTTCAGCGGTCGCGGCTGTATAGGTCGCGAGCTGATGCGCATGCTTATGCGGACTCACGACCTTATGTTCGGTTTTGGCGTTCAGAATTTTCTTCTCACCAATCACCAGGGGAATTTCAACCCGTGTTCCAGCCTGCCGCTTCAATTCAGTGATCAGCGTGCTGCGTTCGGGTGAGCCCGGTGCATAGCCAAGTACGGGCTCATTGCGAGGTGTTGGGGTTGTACTGCGAATATTCGCCATAAAAATATCCTTTCATCTGACTCATAAACTCCGGGGGGAAAGAACCCAGCACTGTATCTGACTCATAAACTCCCTGATCCGGCGGGAAAGAACCCCCACTATGCGGCTCCACGCGGTAAAAGGCAAGTCCGCCGCAGGGTGTATCTGTTCAAAATGGCAGGGAAAACTGAGGTCCTTGGGACCCCTCTAAAGTTTTTCTTTAATTTACCGATACTGCACCCACGGTATTTTGCGTTCGTTGATGGGCTCGGCACAAGAGGGGGAGGTTCGCGCATGCGTTTGGGGTATACATCGGTTACGCAGCTAATGTTGGCGTCCACCATGCTCCTGGCCTCTGGCTTGCCCTTGGCCTCCTGTACGCAGTACAAACCCAGCAGCTATCGAAGCCAGGTCGGCAATTCTGCGCCGGCTGCCGGGCAGTCCAATGCCACCGCGCCTCTGACGGACGCGTCGGTGATTCTTGCCAATACTAAACTAGCCGCAGCGGGCGGCGCGCTCAAAGCCCGCATCACCTTTGGCGGTCAGACCATCACCCAGGACTTTACACCCACCGGGACTCAGTCCGAGCTGAAAGGCCTTAAATTGCCCGCCGCCTCGGGAGTGCTGGTTGTGGAAATTCTTCAAGGTGACGCCGTGAAATTTGTGGCCAAGCGTGCCAATACCAGCGTTCAGGCTGGCAGCACCGTGGTCGTGGATGATTGCTTGATTCTCCGTGCTCCCTGGGCAGGCACTGTCAATGAGGGCAGCTGTGAATGGAATATCACTGAGGTTTCGAACTGAACTTGGGACGTGACATACACGAATAACACGGCAGGGGATCAAGGTGAAACAAACACACATACAAGCGCTTGTCGTCCTATCGCTTCTCGCCTTCGCTTGCGCGGAGCAGCGCACGTCCAATACCTGGAGCAACATTGAACGCGGCAGCGATGAGTTCAAAACTCAGGTGAGCATCGGCTATGGTTACAACCATCCGGCCATACCGCGTCCCGCATCCACTTTGAATCTGGCCGGCGGCGACCGCGCGATGTTCAGCCTCGCGGTGGATCCTGCGGCTGATGTCTGGCATTCGGCGCTGTTTGATACCTCGCTGCAGCCTCTTCTGCCGCTCGAAACCTCTTTAGTGGAATGGAGCAAAAATTATATAGCCACGCACAAGGCGGAAATCGGCCTGGATGTGAGTGAGCTGGTGAATTTCAATAATACCCTTTACGAACCCTTCCCCCATCAAACCTATGTGACCTTTCAGAGACAATTTGAGGGTCGCGAAGTGCGTGGCGCCTTCGTGCAATTCATCTTTTCGCGTGAAGCGGATGGTTACCGACTGCGTGAAGTGGTGAACAGCAGCTATGGTCCGATCACGCTGCGCAGCATAGCCACCGAGCCTGTCAGTGCCCAGGCCGCCGTGGATGCGACGGGTATTCCCTCGCTCCAGCCGGTCTGGCAGAAATCTCTGATCTATCCTCAGCAGACTCCGGATGGTCGCTATGAATTCCGCGTGGCCACCGAGTTTGAACTCGCGGACAAGGACCTTGGAGAAAACTTCAAGGTCATCGTCGATGATGATACGGCTTCCATCCTTGCGGCGGAAAGCAACCGCTATCATGTCAAGCAGCAGCTGACGATGGAAACCTTCAAAAACAGCTATATCACCAAGGAAGTCGTTATCGATCCCATGGCGGGTGTGCGCGTCGATGCTCTGACGGCTGATGCCACGGGGACCATCGATACGACGGCAACGCAGGGAACGGTGACGCTGACCAGCCCCAAAGGCGCTGTGATCAGTTTGACCGGTAACGCGCAGAATACGACACCTTATAGCTTCCCCGTGACTTTTGCCGCGGGCGGTGTGACCAAAGTCGTATCGGCTGCGAACGTCGATGCCGCTGCTTTGAATGCTTTTGCAGCGCTTTTGGAAGTGAATGAATGGGTCGGCCGCTTCCTGACGCCTCAGCAGGCTCCGCTTCTGACAACAGGTATCCGGACCAATGTGAATATGATTGGTCCTCAGAATGCGCCTTACTGTAATGCGTTCTTCCAGCCAGGCTCCTTGAACTTCTTCGCTCAAGGTGCTGTGGGTGGAACGACCTGCGTGAACACGGCTTTGATCAAAGACGTCATGTTCCATGAGTGGGGCCATGCTCTCGACTTTGAAGTGGGAGTTCAGGCTGGTATTACCGATCGCGCTTTCTCAGAAGGTATCGGTGATATCACAGCGACATTGGCCATGGGTGACCCCATCGTGGGTCGTGGTTTCGTCCTGAACCAGGCGACGAGCAACGTGCGGACCGTGGATCCTGCGACGCCTCGCGTTTATCCACCGGCCAACGCCGCGGAAGCTGAAGAGCATTCCCAGGGTGAAATCATCGGCGGAACTTTCTGGGATTTGCGCCGGAACCTTGTGGCTCTTTATGGTGTGGAAGAAGGTACCGCGCGCACGGCCAGCCTTTTCTTCAAGCATCTGCTCGTAACTGATCGCTACATTGATTCCTACGCCTCGATTTTACGCCTGGATGACAACGACAACAACCCAGCTACGCCTTCGCCCAGCTACTGCGCGATCAACAAGGCTTTCGGTAAGCATCGTCTGATCGGTGCAGCCACCCTGGAAGGCGCCTCCTGTTTGGACCAGGATCAGGGTCTGAAGGTCCGCGTGGATTTGGATAACGGGGATGGAACTCTGAACCTGATCGCGTCCTCCTTCGGTGCCGCTTCGATCGCTTTCTGTCCCGGCAAGGTTACGACCTGCCCAGCGGATGCCAGCACTGTGGTATTCACCGCCAAGCCGATCGCCGGCCTGACCGCCAGCGAGACCAAGAAATTCTATCAGGCCGCCGGTACTGTGAAAGTGAAAGCCGGGGAAATGTACACTCTGATTTCCCGTGATACGGCCGGTGCGGCTGTGGGGCTCAAGACCATGAGCTTCGGCAAGCGTGATCAGTCTGCGGATTTGTCTCAGACCTTGAAGTAATATCGAACGGAAGGGTTGCGCCTGAAAGGGTCCACCCTCTTCGATGGTGTGAGCCTGAGCGGGTTCAAAAAACTAAGTAGATTTATGTAAAAGCTCTCGTCTGTTTTCCTGTGCTGCGGTTTTTCGCCACGCATATGCTAAGATATCGAGTGTGACGAATGCCGGTAATGGAATGGGATAAGCTCCTGTTCCTGGCCACTTGATACCTGGGATAAGCGATGGCCGACATGCGGATACTGACTGCCGTTGAAAAGTTTTTTCTAGGGAACAGTACCGAATATGACCTCGAATTCAACCGCAAGGAAATGGCAAACGCCGCAAAGCTCGCCTATATCGCGTCAGCATTCTTCGTGACCTGGTCCATCATTGACTATTACCTTGCACGAGATATCCTTCTCTATTTGCTGAGCGTGCGGGTCGGGACATCCCTTGTCATCGTAAACCTCGTCCGATTCGGCTTTAACGCCGGTGGAATGAAAGGCGCGCTTGCCAAGTTTCTGGTCTTCTTCATCTTTTCCATATCCGGTGGTTACATCATCTGCGAAATTCCCGATAAGAATTCCCCTCTCATGCTTGCCGGACTTGTTCTCGTGAACTTCAGCATATCGTCCCTCCTGCTGTGGCGTACGCGAGTCTATATCCTATGGGGCCTGTTGGTCATCGTTTCACACTGTGGGATGGTCTATTATTATAAGAATACCCTTGAATTCGCATTGAGCGTGCTTGTTGATCTGACGACCGTAACCCTGGGAGTGATGTTCACCATTCTCAATGAGAGGAATCTTAGAGCTGATTTTAATAATAGAAAAGCCATACAGGAGCAGAAAGACAAGATAGAGACGGCATCCATGGAACTGAACTCGGTATTCGCGACCATTCATGAGTCGATCATTTCTTTTGACCATGGATTGAAAATAAAAATCGCCAGCAACGAACTCGAAAAGGTTTTCGGCAGGATAAACGATGTTGCCTCTTTGATCGAAAAATTCGAGATCGACAAGGATAACATATCGCTCTGCCTCGAATCCTTGAGGTCAATCGCTGGTGAGTCGGAGATAAACAAGACTATCAATGAGCAGCATTTGCTGAAGAATTGCCGATATCGCGGCAGAAGCTACACGTTGAATTGGACCTTCATTTACGACCACCAGGATGTCTGCGTGGGCGGCGTCGTATCCATCAGTGACGAGACGGAGAAAATTTTAAAGGAGTCCATTGAAGAAGCCGCCAACCAGAAGGCGGACAGGATGATGACGAAAATCAAGACCCTTATCAACGGCAATATCAAGTCCGGGCAGTTGTTTTTGAAAGAATCCCTGAATTTGGTGACTGACCTGCTTGATTTGGCTGATTTATCCAGGGTCGACCGCCATCCGGTGCTTCTGCGGAACGTCCACACCATCAAAGGCGCAGGACGGGTTCTAAAAATGAATGATGTCAAACTTTTAGCCCATGAGATTGAATCCAGTTATAAAGAAGGCCAATATCCTGATGTCAGGTCCAAGTGTTCTTTACTTATCTCGGAGTTGAAAGAATACAATCAAGCCTTGGACAGCTTCCTCGTCGGAGAGGTAAGGACGCTGTCGATATTTGATGTCGTGCACTCGCTCAAGGATGATTTTACAGAACGCCTGCGCGCAGCGCGAATTGGCTATCGCGGCCTATCGGTCAGCGATGAGCTTGGGCCGGTTCCCCATGAAATCAAGGAATGCATACTGCATGGTCTAACGAACGCTGTTGATCATGGGTTCATACTGCCGTCGGCGCGCGGTCTCAGCGTGAATGCCGCCTTCATTAAGGTGGAATGCCGGAGAGAGGGCGGCCTGAACTTTGTTTTCATTCGCGATAACGGCGTTGGCATAGACTGGGAAAAGATTCGGGATATCTGTCGCAAAAAGGGCTATGCTGCAAAACCGGACCGGCCTGCCACCGACGTTCTTTTTTTGGATGGCGTTACCACTGCGGCCGAGGTCTCCACGACTTCCGGTCGCGGTATTGGAATGGGGGCCATCAAGGACGCGGTGGAAGCGATAGGTGGCGACGTTAAATTGGTCGACAACGACCAGAATCACGGTTCCATGCTGGTCATATCGTGGCCCGTCGAAGGCCGGGTGGCGTTCCACGCGGACGGCAAAGTTGTTGCGTGAGCCTTCGGATTCTCGATCATTTTTGTTTTCGAACCTCGTTTCACCCTTGCGTTGCCTTTACAGTCTCATTGCGTCAATCGAGCCCGCAGTTCATCGGCAGCCTGGGCAATCAATTTCACTTTCTCAGGATCCATCTTATCCAGCGTCCTCACCATCATCCCGAGCCTGGGATTCTGAGTGAAAAAATCCCGATGCTTTGCAATGAAGCCCCAATAAAGCCCATCCACTCCAGGCTGCCAGCTGCCTGTCTTGTAAGGCCCCATTTTACGATAGTAATTGGACCCGCAAATATAGGGCTTGGTCGCGAAGATGCCCCCATCACTGAAAAGCGCCATCCCATAAACATTCGGCCCCATCACCCAGTCCGAGGAATCCAGGAACATCTCCATAAACCACCGATGCGCTTCCCGCGGATCCACTTCGAGCAGCAGCATCAGGTTCCCGATCACCATCAGTCTTTCGATATGATGGGCATAGCCATAGCGCAGAGTTTTCTGAATCGCATCATCCAAAGGCTGGATCCCGGTATTCCCTTCATACCAATGCGAGGTCAGCCGTCTTGTGTGCTTCCAATAGTTCGTGCTGTCCTGCCGTTCACTGAAGTTTTGATAGATACCACGCACAAACTCCCGCCAACCCATGACCTGCCGTACAAAACCTTCGAGTGAATTAAGAGGAATATCCTTGTTCTCTGCAAAATCCAGCGTTTTACGTAAAACTTCCGCTGGCGTGAGAAGACCCAGATTGAGAAAAGGCGTCAGCAAGGAATGATAAACGAAAGGGGAGTGACGCGGCAGGGCATCTTCATAGGGGCCAAATTCCTCCAGACGCTTTTTTAGAAAATCATCCAGCCAGCTTCTCGCTCCCTCACGCGTGGTCGGTATCCAGAATTCTGACGCTCGGCCCGGATGGTCTTCGAATTCCCGCGCTACGAGTGTGATGACCTCGGTTTCAATTTTAGATGGTTTATAGGCCGGTAAAGCCGGTGTTTTATGATCCTTAGGCAATGACAGCCGATTCTCTTCGTCATAACTCCATTTACCGCCAAGCGGCTTTTTCTTCGCATCCACCAGAACATTCAACCGTTGCCGCTGACGCTCATAAAACGTTTTCATAAAGGGCTTCTTCACGTCTTTCAGATACGCCTGAAACAAAGGCCGCGGCGTGAGAAACATGGGCGATTCCCACTCTTGCGCCTTGACTCCACGGCTCGCCAGCAAAGCCCGTATCCGCGTTTCGAAGAATTTATCCTCGATCTCATAATGGAAAACCCGCTCCACTTTGTTCTCTTTCAAAAACAAAGAGAAAGCATCATCGTAACTCAGACTGTTAGGCCCGAGCGGCTCATAATGCACGCGAAAACCAAAGGAGCGCAGCTCCTCGGCATATCCACGCATAGCTGCAAGGAAGAGGACGATTTTTTGCTGGTGATAGCGGAAGTGGGTGCAGAGTTCGCGGTCCTCGCGCATGTAGACCAGGGTTTTCTCGGCCTTGAGGCCCTGTCTGAGCGCGAGTTCTGGATTGAAAAGCTGATTGCCGAGAACGAGCATGACGTCCATCCGCATTCCTCCCACAGGCGAGCGTGAACTTCAAGCATGCCGCGTTCAGCGGCTTAAGGCAACACCGTCCCTGGCGTTGATGGGCTTATTGAAGAATAGCGTCCACAGCCGCATTCAACTCAGCCGGATTGCTAATCGCCTTCAAAGGCATCCGGTTCAAATCCGCGCCAATGATCAGCTGCGCACCGGCCGAGCGGGGGGCTGCTGCGTTCTGTTCCAGCTTACGGTAGGCATCCTGGTAAGCCGCTACAAAGAAAGCATTCCGGTTGGCATCATAGGCCGGGTTCATGGTGGCAGCGGCCGAGCCTTCAAGGCCGGATGCATTATCCCAGTCAAAGTCCAAGGCGAGGCTTTGATCGGCCGAACGCACGCTGCGGCTATCAGTATAGGCCTTCCAAAGATCATTCATCCAAAGCTTGGAAGCCTCATCCGCCTTATCCTGGGTTCCGGTCAAACGATCGACGAAGGACCCGGTTCCGCCGGCAATCACGGCCCGGATGGCCTTCAGCTGGAACGAATAAAGACCCTGGCTCAGGGTGGAAACCTCGACCAGATAATCCACGTTTGCACAGGTGTCCAGGCTGCCGATCGTGCGGCGGTTGGCATGCTCCATCCAGCCACCGAAGGAAACCAGCTTATCCTGGCCCAGATTCAAAGCATTGACTGTCACATCCTGAGCCGTCAAAGCCAAAGGATCACGGCGGAAGGCGTTCGGTTCCGCGATGGAGGCTTTTAAAGCCTCGGCGAGAGTCCTTGGTTCCATGACCAGCAGTTTGCTCTTATCAACGGCGGGACGCACATGGCCCTGATCATCGGTGAATTCCAGGAAGCTGCGGCCTTCACCCAGATCATGCCGTGCATCCAAAAGATCCGTGTAAAGATCCTGGCTCGGGAAATAAGCCTGGTAGAAGTTTTCGAGCCCATTCTTTTCCACAAGGCCGCCCCCGCGTCTGGCTGCAGCCACGCGTGCCGTGGTGTGAATCAGAACACCCGACGGAATCTCAAAGCGCGACTGACCATCGCTGGTCCGCCCTTTATAGGCATTCTGAACGCGCTCACCGTTGGCCAGATAGAAAGGCTTCGAAGCAACAACGGCTGTATAGGAAACGAAAGGCAGACCCTTCAGAAGGGAAATGCTCGACAGGAAAGCCTGCTCCAGTTGATTATCGGGAATACGCGAGATAATCGGCTGAAGAGTCTTCAGCAGCTGATTATAACGCTGACGGGACGGATCAGGACGGTCTTCGGGTTTCGCCTGCTCATCATAAAACAAATCAAAATAACGTTTCTTGATGTTCTCACTGCGCTCACTCCAGCGGGCATCACCCGGTGCTGTGATCAAAGCGCGAATGAATTCCTTGGGTGAAACGAGCAGCATGTCGCTGAATGCAAGCCAATCCTTCTGCACCACATCCGAACGCTTGACCAGATTGCCTTCCTGCAAAGCCGCGGAAAAATCCGCCGTCGCGAAATATTCGCTCAGAAGGGTAATCTGTCCCACAGCCGCTTCCAGGTTGGCAATCGACTGATCGGGATAACCGATAAAGGCCTGCGCGACTTGATCCGCGCCAACATATTTCACAGCCGAGTCGATGCTGTGACCCAGTTTATTCAAACCCGGCAGCACCAGGACAGTTCCAATCGGTCCCGGTGTGGTGGCCACGATGCGCGCGGCTTTTTCAGCAAGCGAAAGCTCACGACCATCGACGATGACCACGGCGTCTTTCACGCTCGGGTTTTCCAGGATGCCGCGAAGAAGCGCGGCCGCGCCGGATGCCGAGGAACCACCAAAAATCATTCTGGGTTCCACATTGCGCTCCAGAAGGGCCAGAACCTGCGCAATCAAAGCTGGATAACGTTCCCCGTTGCCCTGCATGGAAATACAGGCCGTTTGCGAGGCCGGAGCGGCGACCGCAACGGGAGTGAAAAGAGTGCTGAGAAGAAGGAAGCGACTGAGGAAAATCGAACGCATAGAAGGCCCTCGAAGAGGTTATGGGACTGCATTCCGAGCGCGTACCTTAGCGGACTTTTCGTCTTTTGCAAGAACTAATTCAAAAGGGTTAACTGGCCGGAAAGCCATGACTGACAAGCTTTGCGAGATTCGCGAGGGACGGGATTTTCGTTGTTGCAGTTCGCGTCACTGTGGTATCTACCAGGCGCGATTGCTTCCGCTCCTAACCAAGCTTGGATAAGTATTGCTCATGAAAAAATTAAAGGTCACAATCATCGGTAATAGCATCGATCTCGGCTTTCTGGGTCATACCCGCTGCTATCGTCGTTTGTACTGGCCCAATGGGCTGTTCTTCGTCGGGATGCTGCCGCTTTTCACCATGACGCAATCCCTCCTGACCCTCAGTTCCAAAACCCCCGGACCGCTGCGCCCGCTGGTGAAGGGGCGGATTCGTTCCCTTTCGCAGCGCATCCTGCGTGTGGCTCAGTCGCCACAGAATATTATGGACCGCAAGGACGGTTACCGGGCTCGGATAGCCGAACTCTCGCCGTTTCAGGTCGAGTGGAATAACCTCTGCACAGTGGGCAACACGCTCCAGCAAAGCCTTCGGGATGCGGACGGTATTCCCGCTGACCAGGATATTGTGTTCATTCACCTGGGCGTGATGGAGCTGACCCAGAAATATAGTCCGCAGAAGATTCGGGCTCTTTTCCGTCAGCTTCTTTTGATCAATGCCACGAAAAGCCCCAATGCTCACTTCGTCATCTTCGGTCTGGGCGACATCGTCCATGCGATGTCCACACCCGGCAACAAAAGGCCGGCTTTGCCCTTCATTAAAAATCCCCGCGTGACCCATGTGCAGTCGATGCTCGGATTTGATGGCAAACTCAAACTCAATCCGCGCAGTGATCCGCAAACAGTTGCGTGGGCTGAGCGTTTGAAGCAGACTTACTGCAGGATCTATCAGCATGAACTGCAGCGGGCGATGCGGCTCGGATTGATTCGCAGTCATACTTATGTGCCGAACTCCGAAGCCCCGCTTTATCAGGACCAGGATCGGTCGCGATACTTTGCGATTGATGGAGTGCATCTGGCTGACGAAGGATCCGCTGTGCTGGCGAACTGGGTTTGGCAGAGGATACGCGATGATATTCAGGCCGCGATATCCCGCGCGGCGGGCCAGGTTATTTCCAGCATGGAACCAGGCCCCTGGTCATTATCCAAGAGCTGAACGCGACCGTGCAGGGTCTGAACGCTCTTTCCAATGACGCTCAAACCCACACCGCGGCCGCTGGTGACCGTCACATGATCGGCCGTGCTCACGCCTTCCAGAAAAAGAAATTCGCTCCAGCTATGCCCCGGCTCAGGCTTCCAACCATGTTTTTGCGCCTGCTCCTGAATTTTCTGATGATCAAGCCCGGCGCCGTTGTCGCGAAGGACGAGCACATGCTGATCACCCCTTGGAAAAGCGGATACGGAAAAGCGTGCCTCGCTGGGCCGCCCTTTTTCATGAGCGCGCAGGACAAAGCCGTGATCCGCGGCATTGGTCAACGCATGCAGGACGACATCGGCCAGGGTTTTGAGTTCAAAGCGACTTAAGGATAGCGATTCCTCCACGACGAGGCTGCCGAGGCGAACGCCGGCTGATGCCAGCTGACGTTCCAGGGCCGGTTTATGCTGGGCCACCAGATCGAAGAGACTGCGGACGTCGACATCCGTGATGTGACCCAGGACATGCTGCATCGCGGCTGTATAGGTTTCGGCCAATGCGCGAAGTTCATCCACCCGGGGCTCAAGACGCCCGCCGTGATCAGAACGCAGCTCATCTTCCAATTGATGCGCCTTGTTCTGCAAATCGTGAAGCCTTAGGGTCCTGGCCGTGCCCTTGATGCTGTGGGCTATGCGTTTGGCTGTGCTCATATCCTTTTGCACCAGAGCCGCATGGGAAAGGTTTTGCATAAGCTGCGGGAGTTCGCCGAGGAAACGTCCCACGGCCCTGGGATGACTGCTGAGAATTTCCCGCGCATAGTCCAGCATGTGGTCGGCCTGTTCGCGTGCTTTTTGCGACTGCTTTTCCAGGGTATGGATCGTGGTCACATCCCGCATGACCAGCAGCACGGATTGAATCACCCCGTGCCCCAGGAGAGGCTGCCAGTAAAAAGCGATATCGCGTCCCGAGATCTGCGATTCTGCAGGAAGATTGCTCTGATTCAGTTCCCAGGACAGTTCACTTTCGCCCATGACGGCTTCCAGGCACTGCACCGTGATCGCCTGCCTGTCAGCGGAAAGGCCTGTGAGCGCCATGAGATCCTGGAGCTTTGCGCCTTGTAAATTCTTTTGGCCCGTGATGTCGAGCAGATGACGGGATTCTTCAGCTTCAAGGATCATACCCGGGCGGATCACGATCAGGCCTTCCTCGATGCTATCGACGATATGCTGAAGACGGGCTTTGCCGGCACTCATCTCCTGAGCATGACGGCGCGATTCCCGCCAGGATCTTATGGCGAGGAAGAGGGCAAGGCCGCAGACGACGGCCACAGCTATCATCGCATAGCTCAGGTCCTGATAGAGCGAAAGGTTTTTCAGCTTCAGATCCTTCAGGCGGCTTTCAGCTTTTTCCTGCTGAAGTTCGGCCTCTGACGAGGCTGTGGCCATCGAGTTCTGGAAGTCCGGTTTCAAATGCTTCGAAAAAAAGTGATAGAACGAGCGCCACATTCGATTTTCATCGCGGGGCTCCAGATTCAGCTGGGACAGTGTATCGGTGAGGTCCAGAAGCACATCCATCTGCGGTGATTCCAGGTTCAGACAGGATTGAACCGACATCGAGTCGCCCAGAAGGCGTTTTGTCAGGTCCACGTAGCAGCTTAGAAAAGCGAGGCGCTCTTTGTCGCCATAACTTTTCAGGTTGACCATTTTCAAGGTGTTGCGGGCTTCGAGCGGCTGCTTGTTTTTAGCGAAGACATAGGCTTTGAATACTTTGATATCCATGGCGAGGCTTTCGTGACCTTCGGCAGCATCCAGCGCCTTCAAAGCCTCATCATACTCGGAAAAGAGAAAGAGGTGGCCGATGGCCTTGTTGTAGCTGACCCACTTGATTTGATAGAGGATATAGGGCGTGGGCTCCTGCTTTTTATACCAGTCGAGCACCTCGTTGTAATACTTCACCGAGAGTCTTTGCATCGGCTCGCTTAAGAGCGAATTCGCATATGAGAAGGCCAGGTTCAGTTTGGATTCAGCGATATCGAATTCCGCATCCGCGGGCAGGGCCTCGACGGCTTTTTTATAAAAGCGGATGGATTCATGAACGTGCCCCTTATTGGAGAGGCGGGCTCCGATGACATTCAGTATCGGTGAGGCTATCAGGCGATTGGGAAACTGCTTCTGGGCGGCATCGGCAATGGCCTCAAGACGCTGCGCCGTTTCCATGATGGGCAGATCTTCAGCCAGAATGCAGTTGGCCTGATACTGATGATGATCGGGCTTAGGCGGATACCGCTGACAGATCGGACGGACCAGTTCCGGGCGACCGGAATCCAAAAGGTAATTCGAATAGTAGGACGAGGCCAGATAAAGGTTCTCGGGCGTCTGCAGGCGATCGTCCATGACCCATTTGAACTGCTGGGACTCGGTGTCGGTGGAGAGGGTGAGGTTGGGGCCTTCGTCCATCCAGATAAAGCGTTCGGCCGCCAGGATCGTGTAATCGGAGATGCGGGGTTCCGGCTCCGCATCCGCCCTGGCAGACGAATGGGGCAGAATCATGAAGGCAGCGCATAAGAGCCCGCAGCTCCACCTGCTCGTGCCAGCTTTGTGAATTGTCCGAGCGGACGGCATTCGGCATTCCCCTTCCTTCTTTACATCGGAATTTCGGGGCAATAACCAAGGAAAATTGCGGGGCGATTTCATCCCATTGGGAATAAAACGCGAAACCTGCTTTGGCATTCATACGCTGCAGAAAGAATTGGAACGGAACCTCGCAAAAAAAAGTTTTCGACTGGCTGGCCAGTGCTGGCTTTTGGGGGAACCACTTGATAGACAGGCTCATCAATTTGGAGGTTAGTGATGAATTCTCTCGTTCATGCGTCCGTTCTTGGTTTTTCCCTGATTGCTTCCACTTTGGCCAGTGCCAAAACATTCTCGGGAGTTCTGAATGCTCTCGATTCCACAAAGTATGAGAACGCGACAGCAACCGTGAACTATAAGGCGAAGACCCTCACGCTGTCGCTGCAACCCCGCATGCCCGTTTGTCCCGAAGGCCGCATGTGCATCCAGGCTTTTCCTCCCGCCATCACTCTGATCTTCAAAGGCGCAAAATCCTTCAAGGATTCCTGCGGCGTCATCATCACTCAGGTTCGCACGGCGAAGGCGCCTATCGACGGCAGCAAGACCGAAATCACCCTGGTGAATAACAGCGAGAATAGCTGTGAAAGCAGTCCTGAATTGATCGCAAGCCTGGCCTTGAAGAATCGCGAAGGTGCCCCGGTGGATTCCTTTGTCAGCGCGCGTGAACTGAGTGCTGAATTGAAAGGTGCCGCGGTTGGTCAGTACCTGGATGGGCGCCTTGTCCTGAACCGTGGGACGGGTGACGTGAACGTGAGCCTTCAGCCGCTTATGCCTGTTTGTCCGGAAGGTATGGTCTGCGCCCAGGTCATGCCCCTGCCGGTGGAACTCTTCTTCACCAAAGCCGTCACCACCACCAATGACTGCGGTGTTGTGCAAACGCAGACCGGCCTTGTCTGGAATGAAAACGAAGCTCGCTTCTTCACCGTACTTATCAATGATAATCGCAAAAACACCTGCCCTACGCTCGTGGCCCTTGCGCCCTTGGATATCGTTGTACGGTCGAGCGAGACGGCTGAATTTTCTGACGAGGCCGCTGTGGAAGTCGATCAGCTGACAAGCGAAGGTCTGAACTGAACCCGCCCCGCTTCAAATTTTCTTCCTGGTCGTGGCAGCAGGAACGGAATCCTGCTGCGGTGCTTCCTGGACGCTGGACAAACCCCACAGGGCCAAGGCGATCAGGAGGGAACCCAGGATGGCAAAGACCAAATTCCCTACCGAAAAGCGTTCGATTTCCGCTGCATCATGCTGGTTCAGTCGATTGATCCTGCCAAAATACTGATTCACAAAGATCAAGGGCACAAACGCGAAGAGGCTGATGACCTCGCCATAGCCCGGGATATGCGACATCACGTTCAAGGCGAAGAAAAGAATCGCCAGCACTGTGAGCTGCCGGTTGGAAACGGATAGGGCCACGCGTTCATTCTCTGTCTTGTCCAGGAGTGAGCGAAGCGTGAGCGGAAGGAAGAGAGCGCACAGCGGCGCCCAGGCAAAGGTTCGCTCAGCCACGCGCATCAGCTTCCAGTTTCGATAGCCCCAGTAGATGGTGTAAAGGCCGAAGGTCGTTATATTCATGACGATAAATTTGGGAAGGCCTGGTGCATAGAGCACGGGTAGCCTGGTCGTGGGAGCAGCCGATTCGATGGGGGCAACGGGATGAGCGTCCATGGAATTCTCCTTTGAGGATCATTCGGACGAAACCCTGAGCAAGAAAACCGTCAATGCTTTTTTTGTGGTAAGAATAGGCCGGACAGAGCATCCGGCCGCGAAAAGGAATCAGCTTATTTTCCCGGCTTGATCAAAGCGATATCATCAGCCTTCAAAAGATCCACAGTCTTCACGAGACCGCGTTCCAGACGCGAATAGTATTCGTTTTCCACCACGACATCCAAAGTATTCAGCGGCGCGAAGGTGGGGCAGGTGTTGTTGCGGTTGTTGTTGATCGTCACCTTCATGGCTGGGCCATCGACAGGCTTATTATCAAAGGACGCCACAGTTTGAATGATGCCGCAGTCGTTCACGGTCGTGTAGGCGTTATCGAAGGTGAAGATTTGCGACTCGGAACCGTCGACAGGATTCAAAGTCAATTCCACGTAAGTCTTGCGACCGTCGAAGAAAAGGCTGCCGCCCTTGAAGGCTTGTGATGTGACCGACTCAAGTTCCGCGCGAATCACGCCTTGAAATGCCACGGCTGTCTCCACATAATCGGATGCAAAGCGATCGCGGATCTGAATCCACTTCCCGTTGATGCGATCATACCACTTCTGCTCGAAGTTCAAAGTGGCGACCGCAGGTTTACGGCCGCGGCAGCTGAAATTGCTGGCGTCGGTCAGGGTCACCTGGGTGCGGGTGCCGTCGACAGGAATATAATCCATAAGGGCCACAGTCTTCACGACTCCGCAGCGGTCCACGGTGCTGTTGACGCTTTCAAAGCTGTAGGCGGCGGTGGCGGGTTCGTTGACGTCGCAGCCTTCGGCAGGATTGCAAACAGGCACGAGGACGAGGTCCAGGGTATCCTTGGCGTAATTGATGGTCGCCGTGGCGCTGACATAGCGCGGGGAACCCAGCGCAGTGAACTCAGCCTTGATCGTATCAAGACTTTGAAAGGGCTTGGCCGCAGCGGCCGAGGCAATCAAGGACAGACCCAAAAGTGTGGTACGGGCGAAAAAGGAATTCATCAGAACCTCCAAATGTTACGCCCACAGTCCTATCAGGCCTTCCCTCCAAAAGACTAGGTTTGGCCAGCCAGTCCACTATCTTATTTGAGCATGCAAATAGACGTGGTTAAGACTAACCATCAATTCCCCGTCTGAATGTTCCAGAGTCTTGTGTAAAGGCCCTTCTGCTCCAAAAGCTCTTCATGGGTTCCGACCTCCTTGATCTGTCCCTCATCCAACACCAGAATCCGATCCGCATGACGAATCGTCGACAGGCGATGCGCGATGACGATCAATGTCCTTTGATGCGCGAGCTTTTGCAGGGAACGCTGGATCGCTTCCTCGGTTTCGTTATCCACGGCGGACGTGGCTTCATCGAAGATCAGAATCGGCGGGTCGCCGAGCAGGCCACGGGCTATGGTGATCCTTTGTCTTTGTCCACCGGACAAACGTTGTCCGCGTTCCCCGATCAAAGTATCCAGGCCCTGGGGCAGCTGCAGGGCAAAGTCCCTGGCCGCCGCCACATCAAGAGCCTCCAGCAGGCTTTCATCCGTGACTTCAGGTTTTCCCATCTTCAGGTTCTGGCGCATACTGGTGTCGAGCAGGAACACGTCCTGGCCCACATAGCCTATGTTTTTGCGCAGTTCCTTTTGGGCAACTTGTGTCAAGGGAACGCCATCAATGGTGACCGTTCCGCGCGTCGGATCGTAGAAGCGGAGCAGCAGTTTAATGACCGTGCTCTTGCCGGCTCCCGTTGGACCCACAAGGCCGATGAATTCCCCGGGCTTGATATCCAGATTGAAATTTTTCAGAAGAGGGGAGGAATCGGAGTACGAGAAATCCACAGCCTGAAAGCTCAGCGCACCGCGACTCCGGCCAATGGCCACGGTTTGCGGTGGATCGACGATGCCGACCTTGGCTGTGATCAGATCGAGGGTTCGCTTGACCGAGGCCATGGACCTTTCATAAAGATCCAAAAGTTCTCCGAATGCGGTGAAGGGCCAAAGGAGCCTTTGGGTCAGGAACACCAGGACGGTATAGGCCGCGGGGGAAAGATCGCCGTTGAGCGTTTGCCAGCCTCCGAGGACGAGCGTGAAGAGAAAACCGGCCAGCACCGACATGCGGATGATGGGCACGAAGGCCGAACTAAGGGCAATGGCCTCACGATTGGTTTCGATGTAATGCTGCGACGCATCGTTCACCAGTTGGACCTGTTCATCCTCGGCAACCGCGGCGCGAATCGTGACAACCCCGGTGATGATGCCGGACAGCCTTGCCCCCAGCATGGAAGCAGCCTCGCGAACCGCCGCGTAACGCCCGGCGAGTCGGCCGCGGAAACGAAAGCCCCCATAAAGGATCACGGGAATAGGCAAAAGCGCGAAGGCGGCGACGATCGGCGACAGATAGAAGAAGACGGCGCTGACCAGGAGCGAGGACACGAAGAGCTGAATGAACTTATGCGTGCCTTCATTCAGGAAGCGTTCCACCTGGTTCACATCATCGTTCAGGATGGAAAGGAGGCGTCCTGAGTTTTGTTTTTCATACCAGGATAAGCTCAGCTTTTGGATATGCCGCACACCATCCATGCGTAGAGCATGCTGCAGCTGCTGCGCAAGATTTCGCCAGCGCACCAAAGCCCCATATTCCGTGATGGATTCGAAGAGCCAGATCAGAAAGGTGATAAAGGCCAGAACGCCGAGCTGCTGCACAGGACTTGTGATTCCAGCGCGCGCCAGAAAACTTTGGTCCCGTGATACCACGATGTCGATGGCCACACCGATCAGGACCTCGGGCAGCACATCGAAGATTTTATTCAGCGTGGAATAGACGGCCGCCACCAGCGCTTTCTGACGAAAGGGGGTGGCGTAATCCCAGAGTCTTTGCATGGGGCTGAGGTGATCGGGGGCGGACATGGGATCTCCTGTGGCAAGGTTTGCAGGACTTAACCTTTAGCACAAGGAGTCCTATTCGCCAACGGCCTCACCCCCATCGCTTTACTTTTTGGGTTTGATGAAACGCAGAGTCATGCGATCGCTTTCACCAATGGCCAGATACTTGGCGCGATCCTGGTCCTTCAGCGCCAGCGAGGGCGGAAGGGTCCAGACGCCTTGCGGATAGTCCTTGGTGTCCTTGGGGTTCGCATTGATTTCGGATTTGGCGTCGAGTTTAAAGCCGGCTTTGGTGGCCAGGCGAATGACTTCGCTTTCCTTCACGTAACCGCTTTTGCCTTTGTCATCGACCTTGGTCTTTTCATTCTGCCGATGCTCGACCACGCCCAGGATCCCGCCTGGCTTCAGCGCGCTATAAAAAGCGGCGAAAGCTTTCTCCGCCGCATCATTGCCGCTCCAGTTGTGAACGTTGCGGAAGGTGAGGACCATGTCCGCCGACTCGGGCTTCACGAAGTTCGTGAGGTCGGGCGGCGTGAAGGACGCATAGGAAACTTTCACGTTGGGATGGCTCTGGGCCCAGCCGTTCAGCGTATCGTAGGCTTTCTTGAAATACTCATTTTTTTCAGGGGGCACGATGGCGGCCACGTACTGACCCTGGTTGCTGAGATAGGGTGCCAGTATTTCCGCATACCATCCGGTGCCGGGCCAGATTTCGACCACGGTCATGTTGGGCTTGAGACCCATGAATTTCAGGGTTTCCACCGGATGGCGATAGATGTCGCGCTGCATGTTCTGGGCGGTGCGGAAGGGCGAGGCCACAGCCTCCTCGATGGTCTTCGGCAGTTCCTTGGTGACGACTTCGCGCTTGGCTTCGTCCTTGGCAGGCGTTGCTTCAGGAGTTGGGCTCGTAGTGGTACAGGCTGCAAGGAGGCTACCAACAAGTAGAATCGGAGTCTTTCTCATGAATTGTCCTTTCCAGTAATGGACCCCGAGCCTACCAGACCCCTGCCGTCCCACCCAGAGAAAAGTCATAAATCAGTTTTTATGGGGTCTGGTAATACACTTGAGTTAAGTCTTATTTGCTAGGTATGTCCGGGACTTGCGCATCTTCCTTAAGTTCGTCTGCGGCGCACCGAACTGTGTCCCCATAAGGAGGAGTCTATGAAAAAATTGCGCGCGATCCAGGAACGGCGAGGTTCCGAAACCTTCCCTAATGATCTTCGTGGCGTGGGCGAGTCCCCGCTTCTGACGGAACTTCCTCCATGTCCCTATCTGGTTGTGAGAGGCTCCGACCTGCCGACCCTCGAACCCATCGAAAAATTATTCGAGCTTCAGGTCAATCCACAGGACCAGGTTTTCATCCTGGAAAGTGCGGTCAACGAGAGTCATAAGCATAAGGCTCTGCGGCTGTGGTTTGTCGCGCGCTTTCTTCTGAAACAGCATCCCGGGCTGGAGCTGCAGATCGGTGAACGCGATCTCCTACGCGAAGCCCTCCTGGCCAACATCGGTCAGACAGAGTTCGTGCATCCTAACCGTCAGCAGCGGGAGCCTGTGCCGGTGCAGCTGCATGGTTCAGGAAGCCTGACGCTTTCCGTTCTTTTGCAGCATGTCCTCGTGCAGGTCGGCTATCCGATCCAGGCCACGGAACAGGACTGCATCCTGTCCGCCGATGACGAACTCTTCCGTTTTGAATTCCCCATTGAGACACGTAAAGCCTTGGCCGTTTAGGAGTATTCTGATGCCAAACATTTTGCCCTTATTGATGCTGGCGGTGATCTGGGTCGGTTCCTTGGTGATTGCGGTGCTGCCTTTATCGTTCGCGCTCACCCGACTCGATCCCTGGCTCGTCCTGGGTGCATTTGCACTTTTTCCCTTTTTATTCGTGCCCAGCTTCATCACGCTGGCGGGACTCATGAGCAGCTTCGCCCAGTCGAAGATCATTCCCGGTCGCTTTCCTCGCGAAGCCTTCCATAAGATTTATGGCTGGCGCCGGGTCTATGGCATCTGCTGGACCCAGGTTTTCTATTTCAAACCGCTGTACGCGATCAGCCTCGCTGTACCGCGCTTTAAAAGTTACATGCTCCGACTCTTCGGCTACAAAGGGCCTTCCACGTCCTTCGTGGTCTATCCCGATACCTGGCTGCGTGATCTGCCTGTCCTTGAGATCGGCAAGGATGCTTACCTTGCCAATCGCTCGACCATCGGGACCAATATCTGTTTGAACGATAACACCATACTCGTTGATGCCATTCGCGTCCGGGACAAGGGCCTTGTGGGGCACCTGGTCGTGCTCGCGCCCGGCTGCAGCATTGAAGCCGGCGCGGAAATCGGTGTCGTGACATCCATTGGCCTACGCTGTTGGATCGGTCCTCGGGTGGCGGTCAAACCCAACTGCGGGATCAATCACGGTTGTAATCTGGAAGAAGGCTGCGAAATCGGCACGCGGGCCTACATCGGCCTGAAAGTCCGCGTCGGCAAGGGCGTGAAGGTGCCCGCGGGCGCGAACATACCTGAAGGCGCTGTGATCCTGCAGCAATCGGATATGGATCGGTACTATAGCTCCGAGACGAAGTCCCTGCAGGATTTCGCCGCGCAACTTTCTGTTGTGGGGATCTGATGGAGGTCAATCGAAAGCCAGGAATGCCGATGGATCCTGACGCCCATCTCCTTCGCGAGATGCTGCGGCGGCAGTCCACCCTTGCCCTGGTTTTCGGTGTGGCTTTTGGCCTTTACGGGCTGACGAGTTTTGAAATCATCAGGATTTACAAACCCGATCTCACGCTATGGGGCAACACCTGGCCCCGGCTTCTTTTCAATAGCCTGCCTTATTTTATTCTGGCCTGGATCAGTCGGCGGGCCTTTTGGAGCGAACAGAAAACCGCGGCCTTCGGCATGCTGGCGTTTCCGGGCATCTTCATGCTGGCCTGCATGATCCATGTCTGGCCTTTGATGGCGGATGGGCATTCGGGACTCTATGGCTACGTGCACGGGCCCAACATTTTCATTTTCGTCATCACGCTGCTCGTGCTCAGTCCTCCCCCGCGACTTCTTTATCTGCTACTGGGCGGGTTCATGCTGTGCTTCGCCCTGCCGGTTTCCGTCATTCTTCTGAAAAGCGGTAACGTTTCGCTCCTGAAAATTTTTGTGAACGACATGCTCGTGATGCTGCTGGTCACATTTTTTTTGGCCCGCAGCATTCATAAGACGAAGCGTCGCCTCGCTGTCGCTGAACATGATCTTAAACTTCGCGTCACACCGTTTTTGGGCCAGTATGTGGCCTCGGCGCTTTATGAAAACCGCTTTGACCTCCTGCGCGATCGGCGAAGCCAGGGTTTGATCCTGAGTCTTGATATCCGCGGATTCTCGCGCCTGATGCGCGATCTGGGGCCGGTGGAATTGAATGAGTTCTTAAGGCTTTACTATGGGCTGGTCGGCCGCATCGTGCACGCGCACGGTGGTCAGGTTCATAAGTCGATGGGCGACGGGCATTTGATTTCGTTTGGGGTCATGGATCTGCCGGACCTGAGCGATATCCCGGATCTTGCCGAGGCGATGGTCCAGGCGGAAATTCGCCGGAAAAAAGAGCTGCATCATCATGCGCTGCAGGCGTTCTTCGCCATTGAAAAAGGCTTCATCGAGCTTTTGCAGCAGTTCCCGCGCTTGCTGCACGAGGGCCTGGGCCTCGGGGGCGGCATGGCCTATGGTGATGTGCATCTTGCGATCTATGGCGATGAAACGCACAAAAGAGAATTCGAGATTTCCGGTGAAACCGTTGTCCTGAGTTCGCGTTTGGAGCAGTACACCAAGGTGCTGCGCACGGCCAACCCCGAATGGCAGCACGGTCTTTTCAGTGTGCTGGTGACCTGGGAATGGCCGCAGGGCCTGGAGCAGGAATCCGCCACCCGCAACTGGCACAGGCTGACGAGGCTGCCAGCGCCAGTTCCTGACTTTCCTCAGGTGCAATCGCTCTTCTACACCAGCCTCGTGACAGAGGCTGCACAGGTTCCGATACTTTCGCATGCTGTCTAATCGCGCTTCTTATCCCAAAGTTGACGGATTTTCCGGCAGCTGTTTATGATAGTACAAAGATTTTCCCCAGGGTTCCAAGGAACGGAGATCCTTATGCGCGGTCTGCTTTTCGTCTGCCTCTCGCTGTCTGGCTGTTTCGATCCGAAAAGCCCGGCGCAGGATCTTGCGGTCAAGCCGGCGCCGGAGCCTTCAATTCATGAAAGAACTCCGGTTAAACCCACGAATTTTCAAGCCAGCGTTCAGGGGCAGACTGTTTCACTCCGTTGGGATGCGATCGCGGGGGCTCAGAAATATCACATGCAATGGGCGTCCGCGAGTGCGCCTCATGTGCTCTTAGGCAAGGCGTCCATCACGACTCCGAGTCTTCGCGTGCCGGATCTGGATGAGGGGCGATACATCTTTCAGGTGGCTCAGGAAACCGCGCGGGGACCTGGGCCCATGGAATCGTTGGAAGCGACGGTCGCACCTTGAGAACGGGCCGGGGTGGTGCCCGGCAGACGGCGATACCAGGCCTGCACCGCGTGGACGTCGTCCCTTATGCGATGACCTTTCTGCAGGCAGTCCCAGCGTTCAAAATCCTGCTGGAGAGCGGGGGACAGAGCCTTATACACTTCATCCTGGATAAAGATCAGGCTCGAAATTTCATCTGTGACCTTGAACACGATATTGCGCATGCTTTCGTAACGCGTGGCCAGGATCAGGGCCCGGCCCCGCACATCGTATTGCTTGATCCCGCTCCCCGGAAAGAATCCTTCGATCATGCCCTGCGTGATGCCCACCGAGCAGTAGAGCGGCTCGTGATACTGCAGCTTCTCCATTTCCAGGCGGAAGACTTCGCAGAAGCGAACGGCCATTTTCAGAGCCGTATCCGCATTGCTTTCCTTGGCGCCGTCGGGATTGGCCAAAGGAAATCCGACTGAAGCCAAAAGCCCATCCCCCATTTCCTTGATGCGGTAGCCACGAGCCGCGACGCGCACGGGATCATAACCTTCATGCAGGATTTGCTGGCAGCTGGCCATCAGGTGTTCCAGCGCGCGAAGAAACTGCGGGTGTTTGATATGCGAGGAACCGATCACATCGAACGACAGCACAACCGCCTCGCGCGTGGCTACCGGCATGGTCTCCTCAAGATTCCGACCCGCCGCGATCTGGGTGACGACGTGCGTATAAACGAGCTTCTGCAGCTGCTTATGGGTGTGAACGATATCGCGGAACGAGTGCGCGTAATTGTAAGAAATGATCACGGTCTGGGAAAAGATGAAGGCCATCAGGGCAAAATCAAGGATAGGCCGGGTTTGCAGCAGATAGCTGACGACCAGGACGTCATTGATCACGGCGACCGTGAGCATCACGACGGTGCCGAGCAATGGTTTCACGCCCGGCATCCTCAGGCGAAACGCCCGAACGAAACTCCTCAGGCCAAGCCCGAGCGTGACAAAGGTCAGAAGGTGATAATAGTTCGTAAGGCGCGAGTAGACGTCGACCGACGTGATCAGTGTCACAGCGCTGATGAGGGCAGCGCAGCCCCACACGATGTTCGAGGCGTACCTTGGAATGGTCCGGGGGAACATGGCGCCCAGGAACGCAAGGAAGGTGGGTAGGGATAGGAAATAGCCCATAAAGCCGAGTTTCCAGCTCCATTCCCAGGAAAAATCGGGATAGATGCGAATCAGGATCTGATCGGCCGCGCTCAGGCTGGCTCTAAGTCCGAGGCAGACGAGAAAGAGTGCGAAATAAAGCGACTGCCTGTTGCCCGGAATGATGCAGGCGAGGGCGAAGTGATAAAGGGCGGAGATTACGATAAGGCCCAGGAAGAAGACACCATAGAATTCAGTCATTTTCTGGGTTTTCTGGATCGTATCTTGAAGCCCCAGCCTGAAGATGGTGTAAGGCGGCCAGAAGTCGGCCTGCCTTTGCACTTTGATCCGAATGGGGAAGACATCGCCTTCGCCCAGAAAGACCTCGCGATAGAGCCGCTGAGGCTGATCGGGAGAGTGCCCGTGCTTCACAAGCAGTCGATCGCCCAGGTAAAGCTCATAGAAAGGATATTCAGGCACCATAAGGGACAGGGGAACTTTTTTATTCAGCTGCACGGTCAAGCGGAAGGTGGCAGAGTCAGCTCCGGGCAGGATCTTTGGATCTTTGATGAAATGCCGTGGATGGGTTCCTTTTTGAAAAACGGGATCTTTGGCGCTGAAATCCATGCCCTCCGGCTCCAGCAGCCAGATGTCCTCATTGAGCAAAAGTGAAGACGTCTGCCGCAGATCTTCGCTACTTAAGTCAAGCCGGCCATGAGTCTGGGTTTCCGCCCGCGATTCAAGCGCGCAGAAAAGCAGGATGAAGAGCCAAAGTTTATGAAAATGAAACATGGCGCGTTCCGTGTGCAAAAATCCTGATATCCTATCGGCGAATAACGTAAAATTCCAAGTGTGGACCGATGGAAACTGAAAGGAGGGTGGCGGCGTGAACATTCTGATCTGTGAAGATGATGAGGATCTGGCCAGCATGCTGGCGGAAAAGTTCCTGGACTATTTTGATGACTCCGTCTGCACCCTGGTGGCCAATGGGGATCTTGCCGCCAAGGAACTGGACGCGACCGCGTATGACTTTATCAATCTCGACATGAATGTCCCGGGCATGAAGGGCCATCAGATTATCCGTCACGTCCGCGATGGTCAGGGACCGAACCGCAGGACGCCGATCATTCTTCTGAGCGCGGAAGTGGATGACAGCACCGAAGAGTTCGCGAATCAGGCCGTCGTGAAAATCCATAAGCCCGTGCACATGGAAAAACTGCTGGAAATCGCTGCGGTGATGACCAACACCTTTCCGAAGGCCATGGAATAAACTTACAGGGGCGAAGGCCCTGAGGCCCGGGTTCCGGGTCGGCCTGCTTTTTTCATGCACAGCATCGCACTTGCTTAAAAATGCCTTCCTTTGCGATAATGGGGAATCTTGTACCACTTTTGCGGCGGGCGCCTCTCCATGCGAAGAATCTCCAGCTTGCTTGGCCTTCTGGCTCTTACGATCAGCTGCCAATCGTCTCCTGGCCCCCAAGCTGAGTCCTCTCCTGAGCTCTTGCCCAAAGCCCAAAGCCTCAGGGCTCGGACCACAGTCAGCTTCGTGGACATTTGCCTAAATCCGGCAGCGCCCACGGACCAGCGCCATACCGTGGATCAAATGCGCGCTACCGTTGGCATCAGCGATTGCAATGAAGCGTGGAGTCAGCTCCAGAAATTGAGCAAACTCGACTTAGCGGGAAAGGATCTTGTCGATCTGAGCCCGATTTCAGGACTGACCCAACTCCGTGTGCTGGATCTCGGCTCCAATCATATCGTAAACCTGTCCGCTCTCGCCGGCCTCGTCAATCTCAGCGAATTGATTGTGAGTGAAAACGGGATTAACGATCTCTCGCAATTGAGTGATCTTGAGGAACTCAACGTCCTGGACCTTGGCCATAATATGGTCGAAGATATTAAGCCGCTCCAGAAATTACAAAAGTTGAGATGGCTGGATCTGGGAGAAAATAGGATAAAAGACGCCAGTCCCCTGAAAAACGTGAAAGAACTCTGGTTTCTGTCCCTGTCCGACAATCAGCTGGAGCAGTTGGACGGAGTGGCCAACCTCAAAAATCTTCGCGAACTCTATCTGCAGAACAATAAGATCAGGAGTCTTAGGAGTCTGAGCGCCTTACGGCAACTCGAAGGACTGGTCGCTGATGGCAACCCGATTGAAAGGAATGAAGATCAATGTCCGATGGGGAAGGCGATCCCCAATGGACTCCATGAATTCTGCAGCCGTTATATCACTGATCCCTGAGAGCCCAGTCAGGGCACGGTCATGCGCTCCGCCCAATCATCCAGCGGCGCGAAAGCGGGAAAACCTGGAGCGCTGCGGGTATCCGTGACGAGCTTCATTCCCACCGATAAGGTCGCGGCACTCACATTATCCAAAGTGATCGTCAGTTTCTTCACCGGATCCCCTTGAAAAGTATTCGGACTGTTTTTGCTCAGGGGAAAACTGAGACCTGGCAGATAGCTGGCATCCCGCAGAACAAAGCCTGCGCGTGCCGGAGACTGAATTTCGAGCCAGAGGTTCTGTCCGCCTTTTTTCAAGATCGCCACGCGTCCATCCTGCTGCAGCTCCACGGCGGCTGTCGTGTGCATCGACCACCAGACGCGGCCTGGCGTTTTCATTTTAATCTCATCCTGGACCAGAACGGTCTGGCGCTTTTGCCGTAAACCGAGCCCGCGGCGCACAGACGAGGCATCACGATCATAGACGCCGCTCAGGTTGATGATGGCCATCGCGTCTCCGGGCTGCGTGAGGATGCGTTCAATCTCGGCCTTGCCCTCGGGATTTTGATCGGGCCTGGGGTCAGGGTTCAGCACGAGCGTATTCTTGCCTTCCGCGCGCAGCCGATACATATGAAAGCGTCCCGGCTCGCTCACGGTTTTTGTCGGGCTTTTGTAAGCGGGAAGCGTTTCCTTGCTGAAGTAGCCGGGGAAGGTGTAGTTATCGCTTCCGAGGCCACCGATGGCCCAGACCTGGCCCTTCCCTTGAACAAAAAAAGTTCCAGCATCGAGGTGCCCGTGACTCGCCCTGTTATCCCCGGCATGAATTCCGACATACAGAGCTTCGTTATGATCCCAACTCGAACGAAAGCTCACATATTCCAGATCCCGGACATAGCGATCGAGCGGAAGATCCTGGGTGCCGGCCCCTCCTGCGTTCACAAGCTTGGGGTCATAGAAAAGAAGATCCATCCAGGAATATTTTCCATAGGCCTTCACCTCATTCGCATGATAGCGCGCGAGAGCCGGGGAATTATAGCGTTTGGCAAACCAAAAACTGGTGCCGCTGCGGGTTATTTTCAAAGGATCATCACCGAGTGAGATGCCGGTGACGGGACCTGACACCGCCACAGGAAAAAATCCAGCCGCCTTCAGGCCTGGAGTCTCGCTGGCGCGATAATCCGTGCCGAGCGTTCGCTTCAACGTTTCTGTCCAGCGGATCAGATTCGAGAGGCCATAATCCCAGTACATCATCCCTTCCACGGTCTGACCATCGGGTTCGAATTCGCGAATATAAAAGGGCACCGCTTGCAGGGCCCGGGCCAGGACGTCCGCACCCAGCTGTTTGGCTTCGGCGCTGCTGTCCATGACGGCCATGGCCGCGAGGCTTACGCCGCCGTTGCAGATGGGATTCCAGTTATTGCGGCTCTGATACCAAAAAGCCGAAGGTGTTGCGCGCGCGAGGTAAGGCCGGATCCCTTTGTCTATCAAAGCGCTGCTGATGATTCTGCGCTCCTCAGCCGTCAGCCGATCGTAGGTCCAGTCGAATCCCAAAGCGACGGAATAGGACATGATGCCGGTATCCAGAAAATGCTTGGCATCATTCCAGCTTGAAAATCGCGCATAATTCAAAAGGTGATCCCTCACCTTGTTTGCGTAGGCGCTGTTTCCGGTCAGCTGATAAAGAAGACTGAGGACAGCGATCGCTTCCTGCGTGGCATGCGGGGCCTTCAGGCGAAGATTGGCATCGTCCCACTGATAAGGCGCGACGGGTTCTTTAAGATAATTCTCTGCAGCTTTTTTCAAAGTCGCGACCGTGGTCAGCACATAGGGGTCCTGGGCGCTGAGGAGTTGTTTCATACGCGTGAAGTCCTCGCGATTGGCCAGGATGCGGGGATGAGGCGCGGCTTTTTTCTGAAAGGCGTCGATGATCATCGGAGCCGTGACAGCGGGGAATTGCAGGCGATTCTTCAGGGCTTCAAGGTCAAGTCGATCCCGGGCTGGCTGGTAGTCGAGCAGGATCGTGCGTGCCTCCGGTTTGGGAAGGGACGGGTCGGGGTCAGGTTGATCGTTGGGGTCCATCGGTGTTGCAGGTGGCTGCTCAGGTTCTGGAGTTTCGGTCCCAGGAGGGGAACGACGATCCGCATCCTCGCGCCAGAGACGGCAGGCGTTGAGTGTGAGGATGAGAATGAAAAGAAGAGCAGGACGAATCCTCATGCAGGTCACCTCCTGGAAAACACCGCGGCTCCCCATCATATCAAATCCAAATACGTTCGGGCTTTCAAAAATCCGCGGAGCCTGCGTCCCCCCCGCACGAATGAGGCTCTTCGGGCCGCGCAAATTCCGGGTTGCACATACCCGTAAACACTAGGAAAAACTGAATAGTTTGGCTGGCTTCCGTATCTGGTCGATAAAGGTCTTAAGACACACTCGGAGAATGGCGTGAAAGTTTTGGTCAAAAGTTTGAGTCAATTGCCCCTGATGCTGGCTCTTGCCATGCTTCTGACGCATTGTGGAAAAACTGGATTTGACAGGGGAGGCATACCAAGCGGAAGCGCGGCCATCGCCCCGACACAGAAGAGTAATGATAGCGAAGTCGAGGAGGACGATAACGAGGCCGCTGTCGCTTCGGAACCTGTTGCCGTGGGCGGGGCCTTTCTTGCCTGCAGTCTGGCGCCAGAGCAGACGAGTCTTGACGAAGCTGCCGTGCAGTGTGAATTTTCCAGTCGGGAATTGGAAGGTCGTCGCGCTCAGGCTTTCCTTTATGCATTCACCACAGGGGCCAGTCGCGCCCAATCCACGGCCATCGTGCCCCTTCGTCAGGAATTCGTCAATGATGGAGCGCGGCAGGTCTGGGCTTGGAACTTTTATTTTCAAAGGAGCGGGATTCTGGATGGCTGGCTTTATATCGATATTCAGGATCGCGCCCGCATGATGGACGCCACGATCAAAGCGGACGTGGCCGTTTCCGCGATAGCCCCTCCCCCTCCACCTGCACCGGCGGCTGCTCCTGCACCTGCCATGCTCCGTTTCAACAGTGGTCCACAAAAACTTGGGGATGACGGCGCCGGTCTTGCTGTGGAAACAGGCTGTGTGGTTATTGATCTCGCGATCATCGCCTTTGCCCGGTCGCGTAGCTATACCGTGACGCTGAGCGGGGAAACCTCATTGAATATCGTCTTCACAAACCTTTGCGGGGTGGGCACAGGCCTGACCAATACCGCCGGATCCTTCACCACGGCTGCGCTAAGAAATGCGAATGGAACGAGCGTGTTTCAATTCAATCTTGCCAGTCAGTCGAAGCTCACCTATGTGTCAGCCAAGGTTCCGGCCGGGGTCTATACCTTTGTCGTAACCCCGGCGTCGCGCAACGGTGCGCTCAATGACTTTGTTTATGCTGATCTGATGATTGAGGGGGCTGGAATTACGGTCAAATAGCGAGGCCGCGCCAGCCCGCAGCGCGGACCTTAGTCTTGAATCTGGAAAAGGTCCCCATAGGTGGAATAGTATTCAGCATCCGAAAAAAGATGGAATTGAAGGTCGTAACGATTCAATCCCGTCGTGTAGAGGCTGAAATTTTGTCCGCCATCTCGCGACACGGCTATCCCGTTGCTGCTTGCCAGGAATATTTTATTTTGAGTGGCAACGGCCGTATCGAAATAGAATTGGGGGAAGCGCGAACTATCCATGATCTGTGTCGTGGAATTGCTTGCCATGTCAATGGAAAAGATACCTTTCGAAGCTGAAATAAGAATCTTATCATCATCAAGTGCCGCACGATAGACAGTGCCAACGTCCACCGCTGTATTGTCCCAGGACATATATTTTTTTCCACCATTGTTGGAAAAATAGATGCCTTTGTCTTTGGTCAGGACGAGGGATCGAGAGCCGGCCGCTTGAATGGAAGCGTAGCTGGGATATAAAGTGTTTGGGACCACAGACTTGATCCAGGTCTTTCCCTCATCCGTTGAATACGATAGGCGTCCATCCACGATTCCATGAAGAATCGTCCCCGAAAATGCCTGGTTGTAGGCCGAGTAGATGCCACTGTCTCGCAGATAGCTGTACGATTTCCCAAATGAAGTAATTCGACGAAGAATCAGGCCGCGTGAACAGATAGATATTCTGGTCAACGATAATGACTTTCGCCGCCGCTTTTTGCACGCCATCAATTCTTCGGATGGCCCATGTGATTCCGCTA
>NZ_DASTAT010000079.1 GCF_035712445.1 Oligoflexus sp.
AGGGCACTGTCCTCATCAAGGAAAAAGGCGCCGACTTCCTTTATAGCGTTCTGCTCCATTTGATTCGCAACTCGATGGATCATGGCATCGAAGCCCCCGATCAGCGTGCAGCCGCGGGCAAAGCCCCCCGCGGGACCATCACGATCGACCTCGCCTTCGAACCGGATCATCTGATACTCAGCTATCGGGATGACGGCCACGGCCTTGACCTCGACGCCATTCAAAACCAGGGCCTTGAACAGGGTCTGATCAAAGCAGGACAGAATTATTCCGACCTCGACATTGCCTCGCTGATTTTTGTATCCGGCTTTTCGACCAAAAACGCGGTGAGCGAAATCTCGGGCCGTGGCGTCGGACTCAATGCTGTCGCCACCTACTGCCAGGATATAGGCGTGGACATCAGGATTCAGCTGGAAAACAGCCAGGATCGCACCATGGTTCCATTCCGTTTTGAAATAACACTGCCACGCACGCTCTTCTGGATTGCGCAATCGCCCAATCAAATAGCCGCGCAAGCTTCCTAAAGTTGATCCCATTCCTGTACCAGGGCTTCGGCATTCTTCAAGCAAAGATCGCGTTGGAGCAAAGGCCGATAGCAGGGGGCCGCGTCGACTGAAATCTGCTGCAAAAAAGCCTGAATCCTCGGCACACGCTCGACCGCACCCAACCGTTCCAAGGCCTGGACTTTTCTAAAAGTCCGGGCGTAAAGCTCGACAAATCGTTCCCGCGCCGTCTGCCACGCTTCGCCTTCCGCATCCGTGGGACCAAGGACGATCCCGACCAGCGCCGGCTCCACGTCCTGATAGGAAACGACTTCAGGATCCGAAAGAAAAGCCAAAGGCAGGACGGAATCGAAATCATCAGCATGAGTCGCGACCAGCTTTTGCCAGGTGGGAACGGTCGCGTTGGAAAAGAGTCGAAAGGCGTCCAGACACGGCGCAAGGCTATCGGAAGGACAATCCCGACTGCCGCTTTCACCCAAAGACCGCAGGGGAATATCCCGCGTTTCCTTGATATGGCTTTCATAACGAAGACGCACGATCGGCAAGGCCTTCGGTGTTTCAAGGCCACTGTCCATCTCGGACACGCGAAGTTCCGCCGACCAGCGTTTTTTATCCTCTGGATTTTTGAAGACCCAGCGCAGCGAAGCCGCCATGCTCAGCTTCAAGCGCAGTCCGGACAGAAAACCCGTGCCACAGGTCTGAACGAAAGCATCGACCAGCTGAGCCCGCTCCGCACTCTGGGCAATCAGGATCTGCTGCACCATGGTCTGGGCCTCGCGACTCAGACGGAGTTTCGCAAGGCCCTCGGGTTTGAAGCGCAGACCCCCGTATTCACTCTGCACAAGGCGCAGGTTTACGACGTCGCTGTCATTCTCCAGAATCCGCTGCACCATTTCATAAGGCCGCGACAGCCGGAGTCCCGTAGCTCCATTATAGAAGCTCTTCTGAAAGGCCCCGAATACGCTTTCCAGTTCACGCGCATTCGTTCCCTCCCGCTCTTCCGTTCGAAAGCTGCCGAGCGTCCGCATCTCATAATCATCGGCCGTCAAAGCCCCAAGATCCAGGCAGCTGACGCCGGTGAATTCCTGGGTGACAGCATCATAGGCCGTTCCGATCAGAGCCTTGGGTTTGACGGTGATCGCCTGCAAAGGTGTGGAGGATGTGGTTTTGCAGGCGGAAAGAACGATCAAGGTCGAACAGGAAAGAAGTCGCTTCATGACCCTTCCAAATGTTGCAGGAGTCTTTTGTAGTGCTGGGTCAGCTGCTTGAAACGATCCTCGCTGCCGCCGCGATCAGGATGCAGCGCATGGGCCATCACCCGATAACGCTGCCTCAGATCATCGAAATTCGGCAGGGCTTTGAATTCCATAAAACGCATGGCCTCGCCCACATGCTGCGGAAGATGGGACCTGGGCGGGGGTGGCGGGGGTGGTTCCTGCCGGGCGCCTTGCCGCGCTTTGGCTTTGGGCTCCTGATACTGCTGCTGTTGCTGCCGCGCTTTATTCGAAAGATACTGGATATGCAGCGCATAAAGAAAGGACTCCGAACGACTCCAAAGCTGTTCATAGCAGCCTTCGAGCTCGCGCTGGCAGTTTTTGATTCTTTGCGCGATCTGACTGCCGAACCTATTCAGAGCCGGCGACTGCAGCTCATCAGGAATCGCTTCCGGCAATTCGTCCAGGCGCACGTCGGAAAAAGGCGCCGACAGCTGATTGATCTGCTCCAAACGGCGATTCAACTGCAAAAGCCGTCCCCAAAGGGACAACGCAGGATCGTATTCGTTGCAGGACACCTGCCGATTGCGCCAGAGTTCGGGCAAAAGATGACGAACCGCCACGGCCCGGCATTCATCGAAGCGGGCAAAGACCGGCTCTTCGAACACGGCGACCGCGAAAGGTCCGCGTTCGGCTGTCGAACTGTGTCGGAACCAGGCCTGAGGCCGATCTATGGCCAGGATTCCAAGGCGATGCTGAAAGGTCTGCTGCAGAAGCTTGATATCCTGATTCAACGCCGCAATGCGATCCAGTCCGTGCGGCACCGGATTGCAGAGAGCCGCACGCAGACAGCGGGTGAAATGGACTTTGCTTTCTTCAATGCAGAGGACGCGATCAAGAGCCAATGGTATGGAGGCGGCGCTCAGGAATGCGGGTTCAAACCAGTCGAGGCTCGGGGCTCCCATGAGTCCTCCCTAATTAGCTGCGACGACGAACCTGCTCGAGCGTCACAGCCAGGTCATTGAGATCCTCAGCGACTTCCTGGAAGGCATCGCCTTTGCGCAGGACCACGCGGGATCCGTAGTTGCCATTTTTCAGCTCACGAATGTGCCGGCGGAATGCATAGGTCGGCCCTACCAAACGGTGGGTAAAGAAAATGGAGACGGCGACGGTGATGAAAAAATAGATCGTCGTGCCTATCGCCACCCAGCCGACCAGTCCCTGCACATAGGACCTCAGGATATCCGTGACTTCCTCACGCAGATCGGTGAGTTCGAGCACCAGATCGTAAAACTTGTTAAAATTTACATAAAAAATGGCAACCAATGCCAGGCAGAAGGCCAGGGACAGAAGAATGTTATAAAGCCCAAGGCGAATTTGCAAAAGAGGCTGCAGCATAAAATTGCTGAGTTTTCGCTTATGAGAAGACATGGACGGGTCCCTCTCCCTGTTCAAGGCCTTTGATTGACTTCTTCTATTGTGCCTTCTTGGGCGCGTACTGACAATACGCCACGGTTTCCCGGATTTGGAAAAAACTCGAAACCCTGCATTCTTCAGTGCTAGAATGCCGAACAAAAGGGGGCGAGTTGTGCCGAGCGCTTCAATACCGACCGCAAAAACGATGCTGGATTGCCTTGCAGCCGCGGCCAGCGATTTTGCTGATCGGCCGGCCTACTCACAGTTCGGCAGGACCCTGAGCTTTCGCGAGATGGATCGCCTCAGCAGCTCGGTGGCGGCCTGGCTGCAGTCTTTACCGGATGTGAAACCCGGCGATCGCGTGGCCGTCCAGCTGCCCAATGTCCTCGCCTATCCTGTGATCGCCTTTGGCATCATCAAGGCCGGCCTTGTTCTGGTGAACACCAATCCCCTTTACACCCCAAGGGAAACGCAAAGACAACTTTTGAATGCCGATATCAAGGTCTGGTTCGTGGCGGAAACTACCGCCTATATCGTGCCCATGCTCACCCATGAACTCAAAGATCCGTGGGTTGTGATCTGTGAGCTGTTCACGCTGCAGCCGCGCTGGCGACGCTGGGCCATGAACTTTCATCTGCGCTATCGGCGCCGGGCCGTGGCGGCCTATGATCGGAATCACCCCACCCTGGATAGCGTGCTTCGCTTCGGCCGAAAGCGGCCTTGGATCAAACCGAATGTTCATCCTGATGATCTGATGATGCTGCAGTACACCGGCGGCTCCACGGGTGTATTGAAGGGCGCGATGCTCACGCATGCCAATGTCGTGAGCAACATGCACCAGGTTTTGAATTTTCTGGGTGCGAACGTCGAGCGCGGGAAGGAAACCATCATCGCGCCCCTTCCGCTCTATCACATCTTCGCCTTCACCGTGCACTGCGGCATGCCTTTGCTCGCGGGCTCGCATAATGTTCTGATCCTGGATCCCACCGCACTCGGTCTGCTTCTGAAGGAGCTGCAGCGCTATCCATTTTCGGCGATGACCGGCGTGAATACCTTATTTTATAGCCTTTTACGCATGGACACATTCCGGGCGATGGATTTCTCGCGCTTGCGTTTTGCGATAGCGGGCGGAATGAAACTCGACCCCAAGGTCGCGCGGCATTGGGAGGACGTCACGGGCAAACCTTTGCTGGAAGGCTTCGGCATGACCGAAACATCTCCCGTCGCCTGTTTCAATCCGCCGGACGCCAACCGCATCGGCAGTATCGGCCAACCCGTTCCTGACACGGAGTTAAAACTGGTCGATACCGAGGGTCGCGATGTCCTCACGCCCCATACTCCGGGTGAGCTTTGGATCCGCGGCCCCCAGGTGATGCGCGGCTACTGGCGAAATCCCGAGGAAACCGCGCGGCACCTCACCCGCGACGGCTGGGTGAAGAGCGGTGATATAGCGACCTTCGACGAGGACGGATACTGGTTCATCGTCGGACGCGTCAAACGCATGATCCTGGTGTCCGGTTTCAATGTTTACCCGAGCGAGATCGAGGACGTCGTGCGCCTCCATCCCGATGTGATCGACTGTGAAGTGATCGGCCAGCCGCATGCGGTCACGGGTGAAACCGTCAAGGTCCGGGTGCTCTCGCGCAACAAGGCCTTGAAGCCGCAGGACATCCGCGATCATTGCCGCCGTTTTTTGACCAGCTATAAATTACCCAAGCATGTGGAATTTGTGGACAGCCTTCAGAAAACAGCGGTAGACAATAGGCGACACGAAAGTCATCAGGAGGCTCACGATGAAAATATTAGCGCTCGCCCTCGGCAGTCTGCTTCTGGGATCGGTGGCTCAGGCAGCATGGGTGGTCAAAACTGAAGGACTCGCCTGCACCGAGGACTATAATCCCTGGGGCCATGGCAGCTATTGCCCCTGCCCGGAAGGCACTGCCTATAATAAAAAAATCGGCGAATGCCTGGCCGGTGCGCCCTACCCGATTCTGGTTTCCGGCGTCCTGCATAGCAAGGATGCGGTGGAAAAAGGCGTGAGTTTGGAAACCCAGTATGGAACCTTCGAACTGATCGTGAAACTGTCGGAGCTGGAAAAACTGCAGCGCGCCGATGGACTTTATTTTGAAGCGGACGGCGAATTCATTCTGATGCCGACCGATGAGGCCCAGGCGCGCCCGACCATTATCGTCGAATCGCTGGCCTGGCTGGAATAGCATCCAACGGCGCAGGATCTGGACCGACATAACGCGACTGCGGACGCACCAGCCGTCCGTGGCGGCGCTGCTCGTCCACATGCGCACACCAGCCCACGACCCGACCGATCGCAAAGCAGGCGGAGAAAACTTCCGCCGGCAGACCGATCGCATCCAAAAGCACAGCCGTATAAAATTCCACGTTGGCCTTCAGCGGCCTTTGCGGATAACGCTCCTGGAGGAGTTCGGCAGCGGCCTTTTCCACAGCGCGCGCCAGGGCCAGACGCGGCGTCTTCACGCCCGTTTGTTCCAGTCGATCGAGCGCCTTTTCCAAAACCGCAGCCCGTGGATCCCGCACGCGATAGATGCGATGCCCCATCCCCATGATGCGCCGCCCCGCTTCCAGTTCCGCTTCCAGCCATGCCCGGGCGCGTGCCGGCTCACCCACGGCGGCCAGCATATCCAGGACTGGTCCAGGCGCTCCACCATGAAGGGGGCCCTTCAAAGCCCCCAGCGCCGCGACCACCGCAGAGGTCAGATCCGATCCCGTCGAGGCCACCACGCGCGCTGTGAATGTCGAGGCATTCATCCCATGATCCATCACCGTCACAAGGTAGGATTCCAAAGCCATGGCACGCGCGGGGTCCACGGGTGCATCCGCAAACATGTGCAGAATATCCTCACCATGATCCAGTGCCGCATCAGGCCGAACAGGAGGCCGCTTCTCCTGACGCCGCATCCAAATCGCGGTCGCGACGGCGGTTGCGGCGCAAAGCGTCAAAGCCTCATCCCATAGGTCGCTGCCGTCCCCTTCCAACGAGGCCAGAGCATAACGCAGATAATCCATGCTGGAACGCGGACCTTCCGGCAAAGCGATCAACCGGGTAAAGACCTGCACTCGTTTCAGCCCGAGGCGTTGCCTCACTTCCAACATTTCCGAGTGATGCGGCAAGCGCCCCCACCAGAGAAGATGCAGAGCTTCCAGGAAACTGACGTGGCCACTGAGTGTTTCCACATCATAACCACGCATGACGAGCCGCCCGGCTTCACCATCGACCTGACTCAAAACGGTTTCTGCGAATACGACGTCATCGAGCCCGCTGACCTGAAGAGTACTCATGCTTCACCTCCTATGCTTCCTGCGTTTCTCAAGCCTATCTTCGGCACAAAATTGACATTGATCAATCTTGATTAAACAATCAACATAGCGATTTTTTGTAAGCTTCGAAAACTTCTGAATCTTGTTGGCAAGCCCCCGGACACGCGTGGTACTTAGTGAGGGCCATTACGAAAAAATTTCTGCTGTTGAGGATCTATGAAATCACAAGCCTTGCCGCTGACCCGGGCTGAAGCCACTGACTATCGCGAGACGACACGCAGCGCGGAAGTTCTGACCTTCATGGATGAACTTTGTGCCGCAACGCCCCTGGTGAAACGTCTCTCTTTGGGAACGAGCAGTCAGGGCCAGGATATTGCCGCCCTTGTCATCAGTGATCGTCAGTGCTTCACACCGGAGCTGGCCCAGAAACAAAAAAAGTGCATCGTGATGGTGGAAGCCAATATTCATGCTGGTGAAGTTGAAGGCAAGGAATCCCTTTTGGCCCTGGCGCGCGATCTGACTCTGACCAGTCTGGGCCGGAATATTTTGAACCGCACCTGCCTTGTCCTGGTGCCGAATTTCAACCCGGATGGCAACGACATCATCAGCCCTGCGCATCGCCAACTGGATCTTAGCAATCTGGAGGGGCAGGATGGTCCAGAATCGGGCGTGGGTATTCGTTACAATGGTGAAGGCTATAACCTGAATCGCGACAGCATGAAGCAGGAAGCCCCGGAAACACGGGCGATGGCGCGTTTCTATCAGGCCTGGTGGCCGCACCTCTTCATCGACTGCCATACCACCGATGGAAGTCTTCATGCCTTCGATTTGACCTTTGATACCTCGCGCGGCAATGAGGAGCTTTTCGCTCCCGTGCGAGGCTTCGCCCGCGGGATGCTGGAGCGCGTGAGCAAATCGGTTGAATCCAAGCATGATTTCAAAAGCTACTGGTACGGAAACTTCGTGAAAGAAGACGATCCCCTTACCGGCTGGCACACCTATCCGGCACTGCCTCGCTTCGGCAGTCACTATCGGGGTCTGCTCGGGCGGCTCGATGTTCTTTTGGAGACGTATAGCTATATTCCTTTCGCAAGGCGCTGCGCGGTGATGCGCGCCTGGCTTTTGGAGCTTTTCCGTTTTGCGGCTTTGAAGCGTGAACCGATTTTGAAGCTCATGCAAGCGGAAAGAAAACGGCTCGAAACCAGGGGACTCGTTTTCGATCCATCGCTGCGCATGGCCATCAATCACGGCGTCGCGCGTCAGACCGAGGATCAGTCGCTGGTTTTCGATTATCCGGCTTATGCCCTGCATGGTGACACAGCAATCATTCAGTCGTTTGATAAGGAGAGTCTCAGCGCGCGCCGTTATCCCGGGCGGCGTTCCAAAGTCTATAAAATCCCGCATCTGCGCGGTCATATCCCGACGGAAGAGGTCACCGTTCCGATGGGTTACCTGGCGCCTGCGTCCCTTGCGGATAAACTCAGTATGCATGGCATTCAGCTGACAGCCGCCACAGCGGGTACGCGATACAGAGCAGAACGCTATCGCCTTCTTGGGAAAGAGGAAACTTTCAGCCCCGATGTTGCGACGAATGTGACAAGGCCGGGTGAAAAAGAAATACCCTTAAGTCAGAAGCCTCAGCCGAAGCGTTTTGAAACCGTGCTCACCGTAAGGCCCGAGCGCAGCGAATTCACAGTGCCTGAGGGCTGGATCTGGATTCCTGTCGCGCAGCGTGCGGGTACCCTCGCCGTTTATCTTTTGGAACCGCATGCGGATGATGGCCTGGCCCGCTGGCAGTTTTTGGACGAGGACCTGAAGGTGGGAGGATATTATCCCGTCGTGCGTGTGCTGGAGCACCAGAATCCTCCGCGGAAAGCGGAGTAGATGACGGAAGCTGCAGCAAGCAGATGACGGGAGCTGCAGCGAAGCCGACCGTAAGCCCGGGGTGGATGAAGCTTCGAAAGGAGTCATATGGCAGGAAAAAACCACAAGGATAAAGCGATGCTCACCGCCGCCGAGGCCTGCGCCTTGCTCGGCATCAAGGCCCAGACGCTCTATGCTTATGTCAGCCGTGGGCTGCTTCGAGCCGAATCGCATCCTGGCCACACCGGAAAACTTTACGCCCGCGATGATCTGGAAGCACTCCTGGCGCGCAGCCGGGCCCGCTCGGGACACGGTCCGACGGCGGCCAGCGCCATGCGCTGGGGTGATCCGATTTTGGATTCAGCCATCACCTGCATTCAAAGCGGACAGATCTATTACCGCGGCTATGCCCTGCGCGAACTTCTGCGCAAAGGCTTGAACTTTGAACAGGTCGCCGAACTTCTCTGGTCCGGTGACCTGCCGAATCATAAAGTGGAATGGACCGGGCTGAACCTCAGCATTCCCCAGGACAACAGCACAATCGCAGCTTCCCTGCCGCGGCGTCTCCTGTTTCAACTCGCAAGGATGGCCCTTTATGATCCCGAAGGCCCGGACGAATTGCTCGATCAATCCTTGCGTCGCGCCCGCGCTATCATTCATCACAGCGTGAACGTCGTTTTTCCAAGGACCTCGGCGGCCCCCGAGACTCTCGCCATGCGCATGGCCGCCTCGCTCGGACTTTTTCAGGACGAGGCCGTGGACGCTCTGGAAACCGCACTGATCGCCAGCGCGGATCATGAACTGAATGCGTCTACGTTCGCCGCACGCGTCGCCGCCTCCACCGGCGCCGACCTTTACGCCAGTCTTCTGGCCGGCCTCGCAAGTTTCTCCGGTCGGCATCACGGTCTGGCTTCGCTGGATGTGCACGCGTTTTTAACCGAGCCGCCTGCCGGCTGGTCACGTAAAAGACAGCTGCAGGCTCTGATGGAAACGAATCAGCAGCCGCCAGGTTTTGGTCACCGGCTTTATACCGAAGGCGATCCCCGGGTCGAACCGCTCCTGCAAAAAGCCCGCGCCCTCGCCGCTGTGCGCAAAGGCGAAGCGCAGCGTTGGATGGATGAAGTGGACAGCGTCCTGACCCTGGCGAAATCCCTGGGCTGCCCCTGGCCCAATCTTGATTTTGGCTTGGTGGCTGTGGCCTTGACTTTGGGTTTGGATCGGGAAGGTGCGACCGCGCTTTTCATTCTCGGCCGTTTGGCAGGTTGGACCGCGCATATTCTGGAACAAAGGCAGCAGGGTTTTTTACTGCGCCCGCGCGCCCGTTATGTGGGCCGCGCGCCGGCCCCTGCATCTCCGGGTCGAACGTGAAGGCTCAGGGCGGTCCCGCAAGAATTTCCGGCTCCATGCCCCAGCAGAAATATTCCCCCGTCGTCAGCTGCGAGCAGGTGCGATCGGGGCTGGCGATCAAGGTCGCCGACGCCACAGGCAAAGGCACGCGCACAGGAATCAATCCGCCCTGCGTTTCCGACCCTAAGAATTCGCGCGCGCCCCAGCACCAGACAGAACCATCGACGAGCTGCGCACAGGAATGCCGTGATCCCAGAGCCAAAGTCGAAGCCTTGGCAGGCAGTCCACGTACAACATGGGGCTCAAGCTGTTTATCCCCTTCCATGCCGAGCTGCTGATCACTGTTACTGCCCCAGCACTGAACTTCACCCGCGGAATTGATGGCACAGACATGCTGCGATCCCGCTTCCATCACCGTCGCAAATCCGGAAAATCCGGCGATAGCGACGGGCTCGGATTCTGAGCGCAAGGAACTGCCAAGTCCCAGCTGGCCGGCACTGTTATCACCCCAGCAAAAAATTGCGCCCGTATCACCGCGCAACGCACAGGAAAAACTTTCACCGGAACGCAGCTGACGAATGGAGCGCAGTCCTTTAACACTGGCGAGTGTAAAAGGGCCGCGCGTGGAAAGATCACCGCACGCAACCTGACCGTCCACAGCCAGAACGCAGACCTTATCCTTTTGCAGCGCCAGGGACAGAATGGAACTTGGGAATTTTCCACTCAGAAGAATGGAATCCTGATCCGAGGACGGAAGCGAACGTGTTCTTTGCGGCTGCCAGCAGAGAACCCGATTCTCCAAGGACGCGGGCCTCACCCCCACCGCACAGCTGACCGTGGCGCGTGCCATCAGCTGGCGAATGACAGGCGTGCTGCCTGCGGCGCGCAGTGCCTGCCAGCTGGCAGGGGCCGAGGTTTTTCCCTCACTGCCGAGGCACTGACCCTGACCTTTTTTATTTTGCAGACAGGCATAGCCTTCCCCCAATGCAAGAGGCTGTCCCTTTGCAGCGGACGCGACCGGAGCCGGCAGGCCTGCGGCGGGAGATGTTTGCAGGGTCGAGCGACAGCCGATCACACCGAAAAGCAAAACCATGTGAAAAAACAGACAGCGCACGGGGGACCTCCTGTTGCTTCTATTCTGACTGATCCCGCCGTCGAGGGTGAGCCCCTTTTTTATGATGTTTTGATAAAAGGAAACGCTTTTACAGGGGAGGTCGGTGATTAAAGAAAAATTTAATAGCCTGAGTCAGCCGCGTTTGACGTCGCCCAACCCGTCTCATCCAAGTCAGGAGGTGCCTTTCGCCAATCGAAGTTTGCATATGCCGAAATCATCGAGCTCATCCTGTTAAAAATCTAGAAACGTTGAAGTTTCAGACCCCCTTGCCTATCCCGTTCGACCTTCTGCGAAGAATTACCCCGCCCGGTTTTGCAGAGGTCTCTTAACAATTCAACCCATTGAATAATTCCATAAAAAGTGTTCCAACATATTCAGTGATTTTTAATCGCAGTCATGTGATAGTGCCCCGCTCCGGTTTTTTTAAGTGCCAATCCTCGGCCTGGAATTCATGTGATAGAAGAGCAAGACACCATACTCGACCAGATATTCGACAGCTCACCTGCCGGTATGCTGCTGACACTCGGTCCCCGGCACACTGTCGCCAGGGTCAACCGCAGGTATTATGAAATTATGGGTATCGAGGAACAGGCAAATGAACGGCCGACCCTTGATCTTATCGTGAGCCTACTCAATCTGGTGTATGAGTCCGGTGAAGCGCACAGCAGCTTTGAATTTCCCGTTGTCATCAAAAAGCCCAGCGGGGCCCTCAGCTTCACCTACCTTGATGTCTGCCTTCAGCCCCTCTTTAACAAGGAGCGAGAGGTATACGGCATACTCACGCAGGCTTTCGATGTGACGGCAAAGGTCCTGGCCCGCGACAGCTCGGAACGATCCCGGCGGGCGATCGAAAATGAACGGCGCAACCTGCGTACTCTTTTTCAGCACACGCCGGAACTGGTCTGCATACTCAGCGGCCCTGATTTTGTCTTTGAATTTGTGAATGATGCTCACATTAAAGTACTGGGTTTCGATGCGACTGGTATGACCGTGCAGGAAGCTCAGCCCGATGCCGTCGCGATGCTCGCTCTTTTGAAAGAGATCTATCGTCTGGGTCGACCCGTGTCCTTTCATGAGTACCCCATGGTGATCCGCAATGAAGTCCGTTATTTTAATATGACCTATTCACCCTCCCGCGATGAGTCTGGCACTATAGACGGGGTTTTGGCGCTGGGAATCGACGTGACTGATCAGGTGCGTTCCCGTCAGGCTTTGGAACAAAGTCAGGCGCGCTTTCAACAGCTGGCCGATTCCATGCCGCAGATCGTGTACGTCTCGACTCCCGAGGGCGCGGTCAAATTTTTGAATGCCCGCTGGCGTGAATACACGGGAACCTACGATACGATCATCAACACCCGAGGCACGATTGATCTGATTCATCCAGACGATTGGTCGGCGTGCGATGCCGCGTGGATTAAAGCGGTGCAGAATAAGGAAACGTTTGCCTGCGAAATTCGGCTTCGGAATCACGAGGGCTACTATCGCTGGTTCATCACCAGGGCTGTGCCTCATATCATCAATGACGAGATAGTCGAATGGTTCGGCACCTCGACCGACATCCATGATCAGAAGCAGGCTGCCGAAGAGCTGGCCCGCTCCACGGAGCGTTACCGCTCCGTCTTCCAGGACTGCCCTGTCCCCATGCTGGTGATGGACCCCAATTCCGGCCAGATTCTCGATGTCAACAACATCGCTCTGACGACCTACGGATACAGCCGCGAGGAATTCCTGACCTTGAACGCGTCTGACATGAGACCCGCCGAGGATCGTCCAGCGTTCTGGCTCACGATGAAGGAACTGCCTTTTAAGAAGGAACGCTTTCTGCAGCGGAGGGCACAGCATCAAAGGAAAGACGGCAGCATCCTCCACGCGGAAATAACCCTGCGCGACATCCTGCTCGATGGGCGCTGGATGCGGCTGGCGGCGATCGTGGATATCACCAAGCGCGTGACGGTCGAAGAGCAGCTGCACCAGCTGATGAAAAAACTGAAACTGGCCAAAGAGGAAGCCGAGCGTTCGAATAACCTGAAGTCAGCATTTTTAGCCAACATGTCGCATGAAATCCGCACGCCTTTGGGGGCCATGCTCGGCTTCGCCGATCTGCTGCGCGATCCCAATATTTCGCAGGATGAACACTCGAATTACCTGAACATCCTCGTCCGCAACGGCGAGCAGCTGTCCATCATCATCAACGATATTTTGGATCTGTCCAAAGTCGAGGCGGGTCATCTGACTTTGGAATTCCTCGACGTGGATCCGAAAACCATCGTCACCGACGTGTTCACGCTGCTGGACATCAAGGCTCGCGAAAAAAACCTGACGCTGACCTATGAAGCTGATCCCAGCACTCCTCAGCAATTGACTACGGATCCTGTGCGGGTTCGCCAGGTTCTTGTGAATCTGATGAGCAACGCCATCAAGTTTACGCCGCACGGCTCGGTCCAGGTGCGGAGCTTCGGTGAAAGCAACGGACAGGGCCGGGTCCATATGGGCTTTGAAATCACCGACACCGGCATCGGCATTGCCGCCGAGCAGCAGGAACAGATTTTTGAAATGTTCGTGCAGGCCGAGGATTCCACGACCCGTAAATTCGGGGGAACCGGCCTGGGTCTCGCTCTCTCGCGAAAATTGGCTCGGGCTTTGGGTGGCGATGTCCGCGTCGTCAGGAGCGAACCTGGGGCTGGCAGCACCTTTCTTTTCACGCTGACCGATCTTCCCGAGCTACGGGTCAAGCAGGATGCGTCCGAACAGAAGGCGGTCCAAGCCCCCGGGCCCGCCTCTGCACCCAGTGCGGACAGCGTTTCGCTGGAGGGTCTGAAAATCCTGGTGGTGGATGATGCACCGGATATCCGGTCTTTGATTTCTTTTCTGCTGATGCGCGCAGGGGCCAGCGTTGATTTCGCTGAAAATGGAATCGAAGGCTACCGCAAGGCCTTGAGCGAGTGCTACGATATGGTGCTGATGGACATTCAGATGCCGCAGATGGATGGCTATACGGCGACGATGAAACTTCGCGAACAGGGCTATCACAAACCCATTATCGCGCTGACAGCCCATGCCATGACCGAGGCGCGCAAGAAGTGTTTGTCCGTCGGTTGCACGGGACATCTGACCAAACCCATCAATCCCTCACACCTGCTCAGCGTCGTGGCTTTCCACGCCCGTCACGAATAAGGGATCAGGTTTCCGAAGCCGGCAACTTGCTGCCGCGCATCTCCTGGAGCTTATGCAGAAGCCATTTCAGTTCCTCGCGCATCCGCACCACATCCTTTTCATCGACTTCCGCAACGCAGCGCATGGCACCCGGTATCGCCGCCGCCTTCTGCTGCAGCTTGCGGCCCTTGGCGGTCAGGCGCACGCGAATCTCGCGTTCGTCCTCTTTCGCGCGGTCGCGAGTCAGAAAACCTTCTTTTTCCAGGCGTTTCACCAAAGGCGTAAGGGTGCCCGAATCAAGGTAAAGGCGCTCACCCAGGCGTTTCAGTGGAATTCCATCCTGCTCCCACAGCACCATGAAAACAAGGTACTGCGGATAGGTGATGCCAAGGGGGTCCAAATACCCGCGATAGGCCTGAGTCATCGCCTTCGACGCCGCATAAAGGGCGAAACAAAGCTGATTGTCGAGCAATTGGTCCTCATTTGGACACAGTTCGGTCATGGTTTCCCCCAAATTAGCCTTACTGATGCAAGATAATCCGAAACCTCGCAAGCTTTCAATGCACTTGTGCATGAGGGGGAGCTGAGCGGGCCCGACTGTCCCGCTCACGCTGCTGAACTTAAATAACTCGCTCTCCACGCAGGGAAATCGTCAGATCAATGTTGCCTCGGGTGGCGTTGGAATAGGGGCAGACCTTGTGGGCGGCGACGATCAGTTGCTGGGCCACGATGGGCTCAACACCTTGAATATCAAGGTCCATGGCGACTCCGACATTGAAGTGGCCATCATCGTAGGACTGCAGATCCACCTGAACGGAGATGCTGGTGCCCTCAAGTTTTACTTTTTTCAGCTGGGCGATGTGCAGAACCGCATTTTCAAAGCAGGCGCCGTAACCGGCTGCAAAGAGCTGTTCGGGGTTGCTGGCTGTCTTGGAACCGCCGAGGCTCCGTGGGGTCGAGAGGGGCATATCAAGGATGCCGTCATCGGATTTCACCTGACCGTTGCGACCACCGCTTGCCGTAACCTTGGTAGAATAAAGAACTTTCATGGGGATCTCCTAGTTTATTGTGCAACATTGAATTGCACACAACCTTTATATCGGACTTTTTGGTAAAAAGTTAAGCTTTATTTGCGGGGCAGCGGTTTGAGTTTTCCTTCGGGACTCCGATAGGCCAAACAGATAAGTCTTTTCACAAAGTTGGAAGTCCCGCTCATGCTGAAGACTCTCCTGCTCGGCCTCTTTCTGCTGCGGACCTCAGCCTTAATGGCAATATCCGTCCCGCAGATGGCGGAGCCGTACCTATCCATTTGGGAGGACAAGGGGGGCCAGACGGCCTTTCAGGATCTGGATGACGCTCGCTTCGTTCCTGCCACGCCGGACCGCTTGAATGCCGGCTACAGCACTTCGGTCTTCTGGCTTCGTCTTGATCTGCAAAATGCCAGCGCGACGACACTCGAACGATTCCTTGAAATTGAACTCGGCACCATCAGCCTTTACGATGTTTATGTGCGGGGCCAGACCGGGGCTATTCTGTCAGGGGGACAGAAAAGAAGCTGGAATCCTTCCCTGCATCATCGTCATCCGGTGGTGAACGTTACGCTGCCGCCCTACAGTCGGGGCAGCTGGTATATACGACTGGAAAACAACTACAGCCTTTGCATCATAGCCTGGCTTCACAGCCTTGAAAGCCTGGCGGCCAAGGAATCGCGGGAATCCTTGGTCTTCGGCACGTATACGGGCGTCATGGGTTTCGCTCTTCTCGTGTCGCTGTATGTTTTCTTCAGCACCCGGCATCGCACGTTCCTGCATCTTGGAACGATGCTCCTCACCTATCATCTTGGTTTTCAGCTCACCAACCTCGGCGTGACCTGGATGAATCTTTGGCCGCAGTCCCTGGCCTGGGCGGATCGAGCCACCTTTGTGATGATCGAACTCAGCAGCATCGCCGGCATCATCTTCTTTCGCCATTCCCTGGAAATACCGCGCACGCTGCCCCAGATCGATCGCTGGCTCTGGCTGCCTTTGCTGAAAAGTCTCCTGGGCCTGGGTCTTTGCACCTTTGCCTTCAGTCCCCAGCTCGTATCCTTTTCCGTGCAGACGACCGGCGTTCTGCTCCTCTTCTATTACGGAGCGGGCATTTATCTTTGGCGCAAGGCCTATCCCCCCGCAGCCTATTACAGCATCGGCTGGATGCTCGTCATCCTCGTGAATATCCTTTCCATTCTGCAGGCGGCCGACCTTGTGCGCTTCGATGATCCCTGGTTCCGTTCCGCCGTTCGCTTTGAATTGCTCCTTCTGTCCTGTGCGCTTCATGCTGGATTTCTGGCCATCGCGATCGGCAACCAATTTCAAAAGGTGCAGAAGGATCGTGCCCGCGAGCAGGATGTGCGGCGCCGGCTTGAGAAAAATCTGGATGATGCCCATATCGTCCAGGAGGCTTTCATACCGGACGATCGCGAAGGGCCGGGCTTTGAAATCGTGACCTCGCATCATGCCTCGGCGCGGATTGGTGGGGACTGGCTCGGCTATCATCATGATGTCCGGCACAAGCGCCTGATTCTGGCCATCTGCGATGTCACAGGTCATGGGCTCCCGGCGGCCCTTTTAAGCGGCGCCATTCATGGGGCCTTCCATGGCCTGGCCCGCACCGAAGAAATGGATGCGTTGCCGGCTCCTGAACTTCTAAGCATGCTGATGCGAAGACTCAACGACGTCGTGGGCATGACGGCGACGCATACTCCGCTGCTCGCCACGATGCTGATCCTGAGCATAGATCTGGAAAGCGGTCGCATGGATTACCGGAACGCGGGCCATACGCCTCTTGTGGTAGTGCGTGACAATCGGCCTGTCTATATCCTGCAGGGTGGTTCCCCCTTGGGATTGAAGACCCAACCCAATATCGGTGCGGGGCATTATGAAGCCAGGACGGGGGACACTCTTTTCATTTATACCGATGGACTCCTGGATAACGTGCGTTCATCCAGACGCCTTCAGCTTCATCATCTGACCCGCCTTTTTTCAAGTGAAGATTCCTTGAGCGCCATCCAAAAGCGCATTGAGGAACTGGCAGGACCCGATGCTGCCGTCATGGAAGATGATTGCTCGTACATCATCTGCCGTCTGCATGATCTTGCAGGACAGTCGCTGCCCATAGGCGGGTCCAGGTTGTGGAGAAAGAGCGTTTAATTCCTCGTGAGCGGCCCAAGCGAAGTGCATGACGTGACCGTGCTTGCGCAACCCTGGATCCATTGTGGGCATCACCACCGGCCAACGACCACGCGTCTCAATGAACGCCGTTCAGCACCCGGATTCCGCACCCTGCCTCAGATCCCCAGTCCCTGCGCCCGGTTAACAATACCTATTTGACACAATACGATGTTTGTTCTATCAGCTGCTGACCAACGGTCATTACGCCTCAGAAACCTATAAACTCAATCATTGGAAAAAGAGGATCGTTCATGAAATCAGTTCTGTTCGCAATCAGCCTCGCGCTCACGACTCAGGCCATGGCAGCCGATGAAAGCTACCCTTACACACTCGAATCCGTTCCTTATCGGGACATTGATCAGCGGCTTGTGATCGGGTCGGATGCAACAGGAACGCCGGCTCCCCTTCAGGGGCTGTGGTGGATGGATGGCAATCCTCAGGCGGATGAAGTCATGTCCTTTGCCAACGCCGCATTCAAGGACATTGAATTCGACGGTCAGGTCGTGGGTCATGAAGCGACGCTGGTGGTCTACGATGAAGGCATCTGGGCCTGGCATGATAGCGACGAAGGTGAGCGGCAGGCACGCAAAGCTTACAAATGGCGGCTCGTGTATCATCTCGTCTTCAATGCGGACTATACGCATGGCAAGATCGAACCAATTCTCGATCCACCAGAAGGCTTCCGTTTCGGCATTCGGATTCCACGCAACCCCCTCGCGAACTTCACCATGGATCAGGTGAATCAGGACGAATATGTTCGGGACACCAGGCTTCTGGGTAAATCCAACCAGTATCGCTTCCGTCGTATCGTGGACGGCCAGGGAAATCGCCTGCCAACCTATGACAGCTTCGTGAAAACTGTGGAATCTGATGGCGTTCCCAACGCTCTTTTGCCTCTTTGCACACTCGAAAACACATCACAAGTTCTACCCACTGTCTGTGCGACCAGGTAAACTGAAGCCTCACAGCCCCGGCTCTGACCGGGGTCCCTGACAGCCCCTCATACCACAAACCAGCTAAACATCATTTAGTTTGTTCGCAATTAGATTTTTCCCCGCGCTTTATCTGCTATGAGCTGTTATAAATGAGCCACTATAATGAAAAGCGGCTCCGTTCGCTGTTATTCCCCTGCCTAATCAATAAACTATAGGCTCTGACAATGTCAGCTACTCTCAGGCTACGGATACTTTGTCTGCTCACACTGCTCATGTCCTGCGTCACAACAGGGTCGCTTGAGGCCGCAACCAAACCCAGGTGGCCCAACACCTTCAGCCTTGTGAGCCTGGACGGCAAAAAAGTTCTGCGCTCCGCTTCCGATTTCAAAGGTCAGCCCTTGCTTGTACAATTCTGGGCCTCGTGGTGCCGCAGCTGCAGTGGAATCAGCAGCGAACTGGAGCGGGTGGTGCTGTCTCATCAGACCTCTCATGCATCGCGCCTGCAGTTTTTGTCTGTGAGTATCGACGAGACGACAGACGAGGCCCGCGGAACTGTGATACAACGCCCATCCACCTTCCTCACACAGCATGCCTATCACGATCACCAGCAGCACCTGCGCACATCACTGAAGGTTGAAAGCGTTCCGACCATTGTTCTGATCCATCGGGATGGTACCATCCTTTTACGCAAGGAAGGCCATCTGAGTGCCAGTGAGTATCTCGCCATCAAAGACGCCCTCTCAGGTTTGTCATCATCAATCTAAGTTCAAGAGAGTAAAAGCATGAGAATCCTGGCCCTTGTCCCTATCGCTGCCCTGACCGTTTTTTACGCCTGTCTCGACTCGAAAAAGTCATCAGATCCTGAAACTCCTGCGGGGCCTACGACACCGGGGCTCGTGGACATTCCTGATGCAGCGGGCCTTACTTATCATAAGGACATCAAAGCCATCGTGGTTTCCAAGTGCACGAGCTGCCACACCGAAGGCGGCCTGGGTGGATTTTCTTTGGAAACCTATGCGCAGCTTACAGCGAAACAAGGTTCGGTTCGCAGCGCGGTTCTTGGCAAACGTATGCCGCCCTGGATTGCGGATGCTGGTCACCAAACCTATAAGGACGACCTTTCCCTGACACCGACCGAACTGAGCAAGCTCGTCCAGTGGATCGATCGGGGGGCCCAGGAAGGCCAGGCGGCCGATTACAAGGCGCCTTTGAAAAAGGATAACTTCGCAGCGGATCAGACTTACTCGATCTTCACCGACGGCGGTTCCTATCTGCCCGATCAGAAACGCTCGGATGACTATCGCTGTTTCATCGTGCCCTTTGAGAATAAACTGGACGCCGTGAATTACGTCACAGGCTTTGATGCCATCGCCGGCAATAAAAAAATCGTTCATCACATCGTCGTCTACATGGCCTCGGCGGAGATCCTTCCCTATCTGAACGAACTGGATCAGGAAGAGCCCGGTCGCGGTTATGAATGCTTCGGTGGAGCGACTCCTGATCGCATCGGTGATCCTGCTGTCCAGGCCGCCTGGGAGAAGAAATATCCCGGCAGCATTCAGAAGCTGAATGATGAAAACTACTGGCTGGCTCACTGGGCTCCTGGCATGGAAGGCGGCTACAGCTTCCCCGATCAATCGGGCATCATGATTCCCAAAGGCGGCGCCTTCGTCGTTCAGATGCATTACTATACCAGCGGAGCCAAGGATGAAGTCGATCAGAACTCCACGGTCGCCATCAAAACGGCCAAGGAGGTTCGTAAGCCCGCGTTCTATTATCCCCTTACCAAGGGAGCCTGGACCCAGAGCCGCACCAATCGTTCGATGGTGATTCCAGCCGGGGAAGAACGCAGCTTCTCCACCGAACGCACTCTCGGCCAGATTGCGGATTACGGCAAGCGAGTTCTGAAGATCACGACGCCCATTAAGAATCTTGAGGCTCACTCCTCGAACCTTCATATGCATGCCTTCGGCAAATCGGGCATTATTCGCCAGGGCCGCGTGGGGCAGGACGCTGAAATTCTCTTGAGCGTCAGCAACTGGGATCTTCACTGGCAGCGGGATTTCCAATGGGAAACCGCCAAAGTCGTGCCCTTTGCCGACCTTGGTCAGTGGCGCCGCTCTGTGGAATGCACCTACAGCAATTCCAGCGAGAATGAAGTCTTCGGCGGCTTTGGCAGCTTTGATGAGATGTGCTTTGACTTTGGTTACTTTGCCTTTGACCTTGCCGAATAACACGAGGAGACGCGCGGCATGCCCTCACTTCACATCATTTGTGGTCCCGTGGCCAGCGGCAAGACCACCTATGCCCGCCAGCTGGCACAAGAGAAGCTTGCCGTGCTTTTGAGCCTGGATGAAGCCATGCTCAAGCTCTATGGAGTCATAGACGGACGCGAGGCTTTCCTGGCCAAACAGGATCTCTGTCGCAGGTATCTGCTGGACCTTGCGGCCGATAGTCTTCGGAACAAGGTGCCGGTGGTTCTCGACTGGGGATTTTGGAAGCATCAGGACCGCCTGGCCCTGGTCGCGCGCTTTGCCCAGTATGGGTGTCCGATTGAAATGATTTATCTGAAGACTGAGGCCGAACTGCGCTGGCAACGATTGACCATGAGAAATCAGAACCCCGGAGACGACAACCACATCATCGAGAGGCGGGACTTTGAGTTCTTTAATAGCCTCTTTGAAGTGCCTCGTGCCGCGGACTATCCAGGGGTCAACTTTCATCTCGTTGAAACGGTGGACGGTCCCTAAGGCAAATTATAAAAAGCCACAGCAAGAATTATATAAACGCCGAGCATCATCACGCCCTCCAGCCAGTTGCTTTCCCCGTCCTGGCAGACAAAGGCCAGGATCAGCATGGAAATGACAACGGACAGGACCTCCAGCAACGTGAAGTGGAGGTCCAAGGGATGCGAGGGATTGATCAAGAGACTGGAAAAAAGCAGAACAGGCGCCACGAAGAGCGCGATCTGTATGCTGCTGCCGACCGTGATCATGAGCGAGACATCGAGTTTATTTTTGATCGCCATCAGCACCGACGATGAGTGTTCGGCCGCGTTACCCACGACCGCAACGACAAAGACCCCGATGAAGACGGGGTTCATCCCAAAGGATGTCGCCGCATCCTGCGCGGACCCGACGAAGATTTCACTGACATAGGCAATTCCCGCGGTGGCCAAGGCCAGCATGATCAAAGCGTCTCGACGGCTGTTCACTTTTCCGGGGGCTGCTTTTTTTTCGTGCGCCTGGACATGATTGAAAATGCTTTTATGGGTGTGCAGAAGAAAAAGGAGATTCAGGGCATACACGATCAGAAGTATGACGGAGATTTCTTCGCTGACATGAACGACCCGTGCAGCGCGTCCGGGTGTGCCGCTCGCAATCGTGTAATAGGCCGCAGGGATCACGAGGGAAACAGCCGCCAGGGCCAGGAGCGTCGCACCTGTTGAGGCAGCGGTGCGATTGAACTTCTGCGTATGATGCCGGATACCACCCGCAACGAAAGACATGCCCAACACAAAAAGAACGTTGCCGACGATGGATCCTGTAATGGAAGCCTTCACCAGCGGATACATAACGGGGCCTTCACGAATCGCGACAAGTCCGATGATGAGTTCCGCCGCGTTGCCGAGCGAACCATTTAAAAATCCGCCGAGCCCCGGGCCCATGGTTTCCGTCAGATCTTCCGTGGCACTCCCCAGAAGACCGGCCAGCGGTATCACGGCAAGGCCCGACGAAAGAAAACGCCAGGCCGCTGTCGTCTCACGCATCTCACAAAACATGGCTATGGGAATCATCACGAGTAAAAAACTCAGCGGGGTTTCCGCGAGTATCTTTTTAAGAAATTTCATCAGCCTCGCCACCAGCAATTCATGAAAACCTGCAGATTTTACTTTGCAAATCTCATGCCGCAAAACTGCGGAGCCCCTGGTACATTCATGCAAGGCAGATAGCTTTAGTATCCGAGCGGACAGTCGTAACCCAGGCGACCTTCCAGATTGAAGTAAAACGCGACTTCAATATTGGATCGCTCGGTATCAGGTTCTTCGGCCAGAGGTTTGTAACGCCAGTATTGAAGAGCGACGCGAGCCTCGCGATCGAACTCACGTTCCGGTTTGGAGTCAATGACCTTTATATTTTCAGGAATACCCTCTGCATTCACATCGAACTGCAGTCGAACCACACCCATGGTGCCTTTGATCGCAGCCTCTTTGGGGAATCTGGGGGTGACCTGCTTGATGGAACGAGTCTTCTTTCGCGCTGTGGCCGGACGCGGCATCCGTTCCTGGGCCCGGGTGCTGGCTACTTTCTCGGCATGGGCTTTCTGCAGGATGATCATGCGCGTTCGGGCATCGTCGGTATAAACAAAATCAACGAAGCACTGACCTGCTTTGCCCGGCTGAAACTTCCAGGCCCGCAAGGATTCCTCCGAGAGTTCCTTGAATTCCGCATGGGAAAGGTCCAAGGCCTCCACTGCGGTCACCTGACCCTTGTCATCGAAATCGCAGCGGTAAAGATGCGTGACACACTGCTTGTCAGCGATGCCTTCGCGTTCACCTTCGGTAAGGTCAACCCAGGCCGTGGACTTCACGGCCACTTCTGGTTCATCCATCGAATAAAGAAGAGGTTTCGTCGCGCAGGCTCCGGTCAGGAGCAGCATCAGGGCGGCGAAGCTTATCTGAAATTTTGCAGCGTGCATCATGATTTCACCCTTTCGAAAGCAGGCCAGGGAAGGCCAGGGAAGGGCGAACTTAATGGATCCTCACTCCGGGTGCGAGCCCGGAATGAGGCGGTACGAAATTTTCGTTCTCAGAAAGCCAGCCAGCCCCCGCGCGGCAGACGCCGCATCCGACTCCCGCCAGCATCCAGACTGATCAGGCTGATCCATTCTCCCTCAACCAGCTGGCGCACGGCGGGATGTTTGTTCAAGACCGCTTCCATGGCCTCAGGTTTTGCATAGATAAAGGCCTGAAGGCGCAGCGGTTCATGCTGCAGATCCGTTCCATTATGAACGGATTGCCAGGGAAGACCCTGCCGCAGCTGATAGCTCGTCCCTTCCAGAACACCGAAGGACCCGACCAGATTATGCAGGGTCTTGCTGCCGCTGCCCAGAGTCTCGGGCGCGACACTGGATGCGAAGTACTGCATGTTGATGCCATGAGCCACAACCAGAGGCGCGATCAGAATCAGTTCGAGCGTGGCCCCATCGGTATCGGCAGCGGGATCGTAGTGATGCAGGAAAGCCCGTCCTTCCAAATCCAGATTCCGGGTCAAAGTCCGCGGCGCCGCGATGAAGTAAACATTTCCGGCAAGGCCCCATTCAGGACGAATTTCACTCCAGTCGCTCGCACGCTTTTGTGCTTCCTGCAGAGGATCACCTGCACGATTCTCGCGGAGGGCGCGCTCGGCGACGTAAGCTTGTGCGGCCTGTTCAAGCCATGTTTTCAGCTCGGGAATGCCGGGATCATCCGTAAGGAAATGCAGAGTCCCACTGCAGGTTTCATGAAGCATCGGCACAAAGAGTGTGGTATCGGGAATCGCATCCGGCGTTCCGGCTAGGACTGCTCTTACATCGGAATCGTTAAGAATCTGACAGGCCGCGAGCGCATTGATATCCCCGCGGTGACCACCGCAGGCTCCGCAGCCCAAGGCCGAGCCATAGGGGTTATTCTGTGTCGAGGATCCGTGTCCGCAAAGGAAAACATAGGGAGCCAGTCGACCGCGCAGGCCCGTGTGCTTAAGAAAGTTTCGCGCGATCTGAAGGCGATCTTCCAGAGGCAGCTGCTGAGAGTCCTTGTTTTTCAGCTCCAAACGCCGTGGACCTTCCGGCCGTGGAGTTTGCCGTTGAAGGCTCCGACGGATAAGACGCGGTGCATCCAGGACACCCAGGGCTTCCACATAGCTGAAGCAGGTGTTGAGATGCCGGCTTAGAAGATGGGGCAGAAAGCGCGTGGGACTTTGATGCTGTTTTTTATGCTCAGCCTGGACTGAAGCGCTCAAAAGGATGGGACAACGATCCGTCCATTCCCCGGCTTCATTCGCGGCCGCGACAGGTGCCGCGAAAAATCCGGCGAAACCCAGGGTTTCGATGCTCTCGCTCTGCTTTTCAAGATGCCGACGCAGTGGCTCCGAGCGGGCGTCGATGCAAAAGAGGAATTGATACTCGGGCGCCGCAACATGTCCTGGCGCCTGGGGCGCCGCAGCATGTCCTGGCGCCTGGGGCGGCGTTGCATGTCCTGGCGCCAGAGGCGGCGTTGCATGTCCTGGCGCCAGAGGCGGCAGAGCGTCGACCAGCTGCCGGCGCAGGCTTTCCTCATAAGCCTGAAGCCAGATATCCCGTTGGATAAGATCGATCTTCCATGTGCTATCCTGAATATTCCAAAGCGCGTCTTTCGCCGGGCGCTCGGGTTTTTTATTCACCCAGACGCTCCATTCCAGAAGAGCCCGGGCCAGGAACACCTGCTCGGCAATATTCCCTTTCTGGGCCTCAGCCTGCTGCTCGCGATCCAGAAAGCGGGCATAGGCGAACCAGCCTGAAACCGATTGGATGATTCTTTCACTCAACGCCGTGAGGCTCTCTTCATCATCCGTCCAGGCGCGGTAAAGCGCATTCGCAAAGGACCAGGCATCCTCCGCTTTCATGCGCGCCAGCGACTGGCGAATAAAGCCAAGACCTTTGATATCCCAGCTGCGGTCCTGAGCGGCTGTCGTCAGCCAGATCTCAAGATACTGCTGCGGATTTTGAAAGCCCCAGGCCGCATGCGACTGATCGAAGATGGTGGCGCTGAACTGAGCCACGGCTTCATCCAGCTCCGACCGGATGGGTTCCAAAAGGGCTTCGCTCGGCAAGAGAAAACCAGGGGATTTCGGCTGTTTTCTGCCTTCCTCCAGAGCCTGCAGAAGAGCCGCGACGGTAAGGGCTCCATCAAAGTCAGGGGTGTGCTCCAGAACTTTTGTCAGATCCCGCGTGGTCACGCGCCCCTTCTGATAGGCCTCGCGGAAAAAATTCCAGTCGGGATAAATATCGCGGCCCAGCTGACGTTTCTGTTGAAAAGCGACATCCAGAATCGGGGCATCCGTCGAACCTTGAAAAGGATTCACGGCGACGAAGCGTTCCAGAGTCCAAAGCGGGGTCTGGCGTTGACAGATTTTCCGAACCTCGGCGGCAACGTTGGGAAGCACATCCAGTTCAAACATGGTTCACCTTTCCAATCAGACGTTGAGTCATCGCGTGAAAATAAAATCCGTGCCGTGCATGGGTAAGAAAGGCCCAGCGTTTGACAGCCGGCCAGGACGAGAGGCTTCGTTGCAGCACAAAGAGTCCCATGGATCCGGCCGTGACCAGAAGAAGGATGGCATCATGCGCCTCCAGATAAGGCCGGGGCGGCGAGAGAAGGAAACTGCCAGCCTTGTGGCTCAGAGTCAGAAGTAGGGGACCTGCGACCATGATAATCATGGCGCCGACTGCGATGTGCCCGCGACTCGGAGCCAGCGTTGCATGCAAAAGGAGCCCGCTGCCGAGGGCGAGTATCGAGAGAGACAGAGAAACCGCATGACCCAGCGTGAAGATCGTGGCCCCGGCCTGCATGAAGACGAGTAGCGGCAAAGCTGTGAGTATGAGAAGCGATATCGTCGCCACCGTTCCACCCCAGGCCCAGTTCACCTGGGTCTGACGGAAGCGCGAGAGTTCACCCGAAGCAAGGAAACAGTGAGCCTTGTAAAACGCGTGACCGAGCATGTGCATGAGTCCCGCCGTCGGCAGTCCGAAGCTGATCTGCAGGAACATAAATCCCATCTGCGCACTGGTGCTGAGTGCCAGCTGCCGCTTCCGATCGGGTGTGGCGAGCATCGTCAGACCTGCGATCACGATACTCAGAAAACCGAAGAGACCGAGAATGCCAAGAGCCGTGGGCGTCACCAGCGGAAGAGTACGAAGGATCAGATAACCACCGGCGTTGATAATGCCGGCATGCATCAGAGCCGAAACAGGGGTCGGTGTATCCAGGGTTTCCGGCAGCCAGGAATGAAAGGGAACCTGGGCCGATCGTGTGAGCGCGGCGATGACCAGAAGGATTCCAATGACATCACCACCGCCCTGCCCGGCTTCCACCATGGACCAGACCGTGGGCAGATGAAAGCTGCGGAAATTTTCCCAGATAAAGTAAGCCGCGCCCATGATCGCCACATCACCCAGCCGCGATATGATGAATTTATGCTGAGCCGTGCGCAGAGCCTCAGGCCGATCTCTGTAAAGGCAGAGGAGGCGATTTAATCCCAGGCCTGTCCCGCTCCAGGCGACCACGAGGAAAAGAAAATGATTGGTGAGGATCATGAGCAGAACCATCGCAACGGTAAACTGCGCGTAAAGAAAGAAGCGACTCTGCACGGCATCACCATCGAGGTACCGCACCGCATAGCGCGTCACCACCCAGGACAGGAGCGCAACGAGACAGCTCACGCTCATCGAAAGACGATTCAGCCAAAGCCCCGGCACAAGATCCAGGCCCATGCTGGCGAAGGGTGTTTGTTCCAAAGAAACCCAGGCCGCGACGAAAAAAAACAGACTCACGAGCGAGCTCATGGGAACCAGGCGTCGCGCCTTCAAAGGCCTCACGAGCGAGATGATGATACCTAAGCCAATACTGAGTATGCCGAAGAGCGCCAAAAGACCTGGAAGTTCAGCTACTTGCATGGGAGTCCCGACCTCACTTTAAATTCATGAAACACGTTACATGAAACCTAATTCATGTGTTTGGTTTCGTCAATTCACTTTCTGCGGCCCCCGCTCTTTGACGGGGGATGGAAGCCACAGGAATGAAGTTTTAAAGTGAGGGGGCTATCAGAAGAGGTAGCCGATGTGGACAGTCGGGAACACGGTGTAACGGCTCCTTTTCAGCTCATCGCCGGCTATCACGATATTATCTGTGTTCGGGCTATAGCCTAAACCCAACCAGGGCGTGATCGTAACGCTGGAAATGATGAAACGATAGCCTCCGCGGACTCCGTAGCTATATTCATTGAGTTTCAGTTCCTCAGAACTCGGAATATGGACGAATTTTTGTTCACTCCATCCGCCTTCGATACCCAGGAACCAACCTCTTTCATCAGCACGCTTCAGATCCCACTTCACGCCGGCCCCGCGGAAAGAAGCTTCAAAATTATCATTGTCAACGACGTCAGACGGCAGCTTCATGCCGTAAACGCCAAGATCCCATCGCCCATAAGCTGGTGATAGACCAAGATGCACGGAAAACCCCTGCATGGCGTAAGCAATAGGATCGACTTCAACGTCCCACTGAATCCTGGATGATTCCGCGGATGCCTGCGACGCCAAGAGAAAAGGCAGGACAGTGATCAAAGATCTCAGAATTTTCATAACATTTCCTCCTTAGGTGCCATCGAAAAGTGGGTTTTTAGTCCTTCAATCAAAACCGTGACGAGACTGCTGAAGCTGATATCGAGGTCCTGAGGCAGGCCGAAGCCACGATTACGCTCAAGAGCGACGAATCCATAAATCGAACTTCGCAGGATGCGCACGGCATGAACGATTTGGTCACGGGACAAATCGTAAGAGGTAAAGACGCAAGCCACAGCGTTGACAACCTGCCAGCCGGCTTCATGCCATTCCTTGTCGTCCTGAGGGGGAGCCACGGCTGTCGCATCGAAGGCGCCGGGAGTATCGTGGGCAAAGCGCCGATAAGCAGCAGCCACGCTCCGAATCGCGACATCACCGGAGCGTCCCGCCAAGGCTGTCAGCAGGATCCCATGCAGTTGCCGCAGAGCGATCAAAACCACGCCCCGACGAATGTCCTCAAGCCCTTCCGTATGTTTGTAAAGACCTGGAGTCTGGACACCCAGATCCCGCGCCAGCGCAGCCAAATTCAAGGAGTCAAAACCCTGAGCATTAGCCAGGTCGTAAGCATGATGGATGATTTTGTCTCGATTTAAGGTCGTTCGCGCCACAGAGGCCCCCTTGGTTAACTACATTAACTTGTCGGTTAATATGATTAACTTCTTGAGTCGGGCTTGTCAAATTTTCGGTGCAGGATTGTAAGCCTTCGCGATAAGTTTCCAGCCACCCCGCTCCTGCTTCAATCGTAACGGCTGCCTCTTTGATGCCGGCTGATTTCGCGCCAGCAGGAAAATGCACAGTCAGACGACAATCACAACGAGGGACCTCAAGGCACGCCCCAAGCAGAGGTGCCTTTCTCATGAAACACAATTCATGTGTTTGGCTTCGTCAATTAGCTTTATACTGACCCCCGACCCTTGGATGAAAAGCGACAGGAATGAGGTTTCAGAGTGGATCACGACAAAACATCACAGCCAGAAGTATCCGGCGACCTCAAAACGCAGGCGTTATGGACGTTTTTCACCAATCATGGGCATGTGCTGATTGCGTTGGCCAAGGATCCCGATATCACTCTGCGTGATATCGCCGAGTCCGTGGGCATCACCGAGCGGGCGGTGCATAAAATTATCTCGGAGTTGGAAGAGGAAGGTTATCTGACGCGCATTCGGGTGGGGCGCAAGAATCAGTACAAACTTTCATTCGATCGCCCCCTGCGCCACCCTTTGGAATATCATCGAAGCGTCGGTGATGTCATTCGACTGATCCTGGCTCCCTGATGGGCCTCAAAGCTTCGGCCTCGTCACAGCCGGCAGGGATTTGATGCCGTGGGCCGCAGCGATGGAGCCATCCTTATCGAAGATGCAGCGTTTCAAAGAATCGCTGCCCAAAAATGCAGTGAAAGCCTTGGTCGCCGCCGCCTCTTCATCAAATGATGCAATGAAATAGCTCTTCGCCAGTTGATCCGGCACGAGATGCTTTTTGCAGCTCGCGCACCAGGACGCGAAAAACACCAGCTCCTCGGCCGGCTCTTTCTTGAGCTGCTCCTGAAGCTGAGCATAGGTCATGGGCGCGCAGGCCAGAGCCACGTCCGTCACGAGCAGCAAAACAAGGGCGAGATATTTCATAAAGCTCTCATCCAGGCCAGGGTGATGGCGGTTGCTTCCACGGCGTTCCGGTTGGAGCCGAAGGCCGCCCGACGATTCAAGGTCACACGATAATTGGAACCTTCCGGATACAAAGTTTCCATAGTCAAAAATAAATCATGGGTCAAACGATCCGAATCAGGCTGGGATGCGCCATCCAGCATGAAACCCTCGCGTTTTTCCTGGATCGCGCCGCCGATGATTTTCACGGCATCGATCGGCATGCCGCCCACGGTGGCAATGGCCCTTTGCATGGGACCGGGCTTGACGGTTCCCGCTTCGCTCGTGGCACTATCCGGCCGGCCGAAGAGGAGGCTGCCGCCGAACATGATGCTGCTCATGCCATACCAAAGGTCCGCACCCAGATACGTTTCATCATAGCCCGCGCCGAAGACATCCAGCGCATGATCCCGCCTTTGATCATAGATCGAGCGCCCCAGCGCAAAACGATGACCCACCAGAAGCTGCAGCTGGGGAATCCAAGGCTCGGCGATATTGGGCTGCACCACATTAAAACGCATATGGAGCGAGGCATCGCCGTTCTGCATTTCGCTCTGGCCTTGATAAGCATTGCGGCCGAAATTGGTCACCGCGCTGACAAAGGCGCGGGCTGTCAGCCTTTGCGCGTAAGCCAGATCCAGACTCTGTTTTTGCTGGGGACCGTAGCTCCGCCGCTTCGTTCCGTGCTGATCTATATCCCGGAAATCACTCTGATGGCTCAGCCCCAGATAGAGTTTATGATTTTCATAAGGATTTAAAATAACCGGATCAGCCCCGCCGCTGCCGCAGGACGAACAGGCCATAGCCTGCCGCCCCGCGGAAAGCAGGACGGTCAGCAACATGAGAAAGAACATGCTGCTGCGCTTTTGCATCACTGCACCTCGACAGGAATCGACACGCGCGCCTTGTCCGACGATCCGCAGCCACCGGCTTCCACGTCCACGACCCAGTCCCCCGCGGCGCCGCCCATCGAGAAGTAAATGCCCGCCACCGACCAGACGTTGGCATTGTCCTTGTCCTGGGTCAAAACCATCTGATCGGCTTTGCTGGAGCCATGGCCCATCGAAGGCATGAAGAGCTTAAAGCCCGTCAGTTTCAGGGGCAGAGCTTCCGCATGCTCATCGACGAAGGTGACCGTCGCCTTGTTTTCCAGCGACGATGCTTTCAAAGGCGCGTTCCACTCGATCTTCACATGGAATGCCCCGGCCGCTGACGCGGTAAAACCGCTAAGGTCACCATGAAGACCCATATGTTCGTGGGTGGCCGCGCAGGTCGGATCGTCCGCTTGAACAGCAGCATCCGCATGATCGTCATGCTTTGAGCTTTCATCTTTTTTGGAATCACAGCCAAGAGCGATCAGAGCTGCAAAAATAAACGCAGCGCATGAATGGAGTTTCATACTCAATCCCTTTTTCCAAGATGTTTGGTGTCAATCAGAAGCGATTAAACCATGTTCCATCGCGGATAGGGCGGCTCGGGACCTTGAATGTTGGAAGGCAGGGAAAATATATAGTCGAACTGAATAAGGGTGCTGGTCTGAATGCGAAAGCCGATGAATTTTTGCGGATCAAAGGCCGGTAGCGTGACAAAAACAAACTTGACCAACGCACATTCACAAAGATGCGCGTTTTGCAGAGCCGATTTATGGGAAATCTTCGGACTGTGGCAGGACGGAGCTTCGCTCAGTTCCTTCCTGAGGCTGTGCTGCAGTACGGAAAGTATGGTATCACAGCGAGGAATCGTCGCCACGCAGAGGTTCACCAGCAGATAAAGTCCTGCGATGATGCGAAGCGTCGTGCGAAAGCCCTTGGCCAATAAACCCAAGGTTTCCCCTCCCTGATAAACATTCGTAAGCCCCCTTCCTATTCACATTCCGCACCAGCTTTTCGGTATTTTTTTTGACCAAAAAAATCAATATTTTAGCAGAGTTCCCATCCGACCCCGGCTGTCCAAGGTTCAGGCAGTGTCCGCTTTCTGGATGACACCGCACGCATCTGCTATCATCAGGGCATTCCCTTTTTCGTGCAGGAGTGGCTGTGAAACTCAACCGAACCCAACTGACTCTTTCTGGAATTCTGCTGACGGCGGCTTTGATTCTCGCCCTGTATTTCAGCCGTCGCCCTGCTGATCCCCTGACAGAAACGGGTGGTGCACCGAAAAGCATCCGCGAGCTGCTGGTCCAGCCAGTGAATATTCGCACAGCCGTGGAAAAAGCCCCTGCCACCCTTCCTGCGCCCTGCCCAGGACTTTTTGCGCGCGTGACCGAGGGCACCTTTGACGAATTTCAGGCCTTCACGGACGCAGAAAAAAATACGCTGCAGAGTTGCGCTGAAGCCCTCCCCTTTCTCGCCAAGCATGATCCCGCGCATCTCGGTCGCCTGCGGAACGCCTGCAGCACGCCCGATGAAGAAGGCGCCAATGCCATGCAGAATAACTGCGCTCTTTACTTTTACCTCTATAAGGCCGGGCTGGTGGCTTACTTTGAAAAGGATAAGCCGGCCGCGGATCTCAGCACCGACGCGCTCGCTCAAATCTTTTTCCACGAATACAATAACCTTGACCCGCAGAGGCTCGACCTCCTGTCGGGCCTGGCCGATGAGCTGCTGCGCCGCGAACCTTCGTATAGCGTGAAGAAGGCGAAAGCGAGCATCGCGCTCTTTCAGTTTATGAAGTCGCAGAATCCCGCCCAGGGCGAGGAGCTGCTGCGCACTCTCGCGGCTTTGAAGGATCAGAATCCGCATGATGAGCAGGGGCTTGAGCTGCATTTCGTGGCCCTGGCCATCATGGGCAGGGCGCAGGAGATGAATACTCTGACCGAGGAGTTCGTGAGTTCCCATCCATCTTCGGCAGCGGGCCATTACATGCGTTCCGCCTATTTCTGGCAGATGAAGGACCGCGCGCAAACGATCGAAGCCTTGAAAAACGCCATAGCGCTGGAGCCGACCAACCCACGCTACATGGAACTCCGTGATCGCGTGGAAAAGGCGGAACCGGGCGCGGCCGGCGTTTACAACATCAACGTGAACTTCGACCTGATCAGCGAATAATCGCGAACTCACGTCGCAGATTAAACCACGTCATTCCCACCTGCAAAGGCCCGCTCTTTCCATTCCGGGCTTTTTACGGCATATTTCGAAGGCCAACGTCATGATGAGGATAATATGGCCTTTGCCCTGGACGCCCAGCTTCCCCCTGATCCCGTATTCGAACCTGGAATTCGCCGCGCCCCCAAACGCGCTGTCCAACTGGACGAGGCGGATATCGCGTTGGCTTTGCGCAATGCGCTGCGTTATGTGCATCCGTCTTTGCACGCAAAGCTGGCTCCTGAATTTTTGAATGAACTCACGACGCATGGCCGCATCTATGGCTATCGTTTTCGCCCCCAGGGTCGCCTGAGCGGGCGGCCAATGCATGAATACAAGGGCCGCTGTGAAGCCGGCAAAGCCCTGCAGGTCATGATCGACAACAATCTTGATTTCGCGATTGCGCTTTATCCCTATGAGCTTGTGACCTACGGAGAAACCGGCCAGGTCTTTCAAAACTGGATGCAGTATCGTCTGACCAAACTCTATCTGGAAGAGCTGACCGAGGATCAGACGCTCGTTCTGCATTCCGGCCATCCGCTCGGCCTTTTTCCCAGCAGTAAAACCGCGCCGCGCGTAATGGCGACCAATGGTCTTATGGTCGGCCTCTTCGATAACCCGGAAGCCTTTGCCCGCGCGGCGGCCATTGGTGTTGCGAATTATGGGCAGATGACCGCCGGCGGCTGGATGTACATCGGCCCGCAGGGTATCGTGCACGGAACCTACAACACTCTTGTGATCGCCGGTCGTTTGAAGCTCGGCATTCCGGTGGATGGTGATCTGCGCGGTCGACTCTTCGTCAGCTCGGGACTCGGTGGCATGAGCGGCGCGCAGGGCAAAGCGGTGGAGATCGCCGGCGCGGCCGGCATCATCGCCGAGGTCGACGCCTCGCGGATTGAAACGCGGCGTTCGCAGGGTTGGGTCAGCCGCGTCACGAGCAACCCGGCCGAGGCCTTTGCCTGGGCCCAGGAAGCCGTGGCCGCGAAAAAAGGCGTGGCGATCGCCTTTCACGGAAATATCGTCACGCTGCTGGCGCATGCCGTGGACCAAAATATTCGCATCGATCTTCTGTCGGATCAGACCAGCTGCCATGCAGTGTATGAAGGCGGCTACTGTCCGGTTCAGCTGGATTTCGCAGCCCGCACCGCGATGCTGGGGACCGACAAGGCCCGCTTCCGTCAGCTGGTGGATGCCACGCTGCAGCAGCATTTCGAGTTGATTCATAAGCTCGTGGCGCGCGGGACCTATTTCTTTGATTACGGCAATGCCTTCATGAAATCGGTTTATGATGCGGGCGTGAAAGGCATCTGCAAAAACGGGCAGAATGAGAAGGAGGGCTTTATCTGGCCGTCCTATGTGGAAGATATCCTGGGCCCCGAACTCTTTGATTATGGTTATGGTCCCTTCCGCTGGGTGTGTTTGAGCGGTGATGCCAAGGATCTGGACCGTACCGATGCCGCCGCGGCCGAGACGATCAGCCAGCTGCGGCCGAAGCTTCGATACCAGGACCTGGACAACCTTCGCTGGGTGCGCGAGGCCAAGGGCTATCAGCTGGTGGTGGGCACGCAGGCACGCATCCTTTATCAGGATGCCGAAGGTCGCCGCCGCATCGCCCGTCGTTTCAATGCGATGGTGCGGGCCAAGGAAGTCGGGCCTATCATGCTGGGTCGCGATCATCATGATACGGGCGGAACCGATTCACCTTATCGCGAGACGTCGAACATCAAGGACGGGTCCAATATCATGGCGGAGATGGCGACCCATATTTTCGCGGGTAATGCGGCGCGGGGAATGACGCTGTGCGCCTTGCATAACGGGGGCGGCGTCGGTATCGGCAAATCCATCAACGGTGGTTTTGGACTGCTATTGGATGGAAGTGAAGAGGTCGATCGCATCATTGACAGTGCCCTGCCCTGGGATGTGATGGGCGGCGTGGCCCGTCGAGCCTGGGCCGGCAATGCGCACTCGATCGAGACCTCGGCGCTTTACAACGAGCAGACGCAAGGGAAGATCACTCTGCCGTATCTCGCGGATCCTGGGTTGATCCAGTCGGTGATGGCGCTGCAGAAAAGGTCATAGAATTTATGGGCTTCGATCTGGCGGGTTGTGCAGGAACCCGTCGGCTCGTGGAAATCCGTCGGCTCGTGGAAATCCGTCGGCTCGGGAGAACCCGTCGGCTCGTGGGAACCCGTCGACTCTCCGGCCAAGCGGCCTCGTGGGAACCCGTCAACTCATCCGTTCAACGGGCTCTATCCGACAACAACAAGCTAAAAGTTAGGATTACTTACGCCCCGGTCTGCGAGCGGGCGCTTTGGCAGGCTGAGGGGAAGGTTGGAGTTTCGCGACTTCACCAGCCACCCAAGCGACTCCGACTAGAGCCACACCAGTCAACACAGCAATCAACATAGAACACCCTCCTTTCTTTGCGAATCGGCGTCCTTTCTCAAAAACTTAAGTCCACTCTTTACTTAACGCAAGCCCCATGAAAATATAAGGGAATCAGTGCCATTTTGCCCAGAATCTCGAACCGACGACCTGCAACCAGAATGGATCCAGTCTCGGAATTTCAAAGGGTTATGGGCCACACGTCCAGCATGCCAGCGGAGGTTCGCATGGAAGAACTGATACCCCGCACACTCAGACGTTGGGAAACCTATCAGAGCAACCTTTATAAAAGCGCGGTTTTGGCTAAATTTCAATCCATGACACGCGGTCGTCTGACCTTAAAAGTCCAGGGCGACGCTCACAGCTACAGTTTCGGCTTCGGAAAAAAAATTCAGGCTGATATGGAAATACGCAATGAGCGTTTTTTCATGCGCTTTATGAAACACGGTGAACTCGGTTTTGGCGAGTCTTTTGTCGACGGCGACTGGGACTCTCCCGACCTTGTGGCTCTCATCCGCTGGTTTTTGTTGAACATTGATCAATTGGATGCCCTGGGTCGCGTCGACCTTGGCGACCATCCGCTCTTTCAATTCCTGCAAAGCGTCCAGGAAATCCAGTCCATGCTCGATCGCACACGGCCGGCGGGCTTCAGTGATTCCCTGGCTGCGCATTACGACCTGGAGCGCTCTTTTTTCACGCTCATGCTGGACCCGACCCTCACCAATTCCAGCGCGATCTTCGAAGGCAAGGAAAGCCTCGAAGAGGCGCAGCTTCGCAAAAATCGCCGCATCGCCCAGGAGCTGAAGATTCGCCCCGGCGATCATATCCTCGAACTCGGCTCGGGCTGGGGCAGTCTTTCGCTCTATCTCGCCCTCTGTTTTCCCTGCAAAATCACCAGCGTCACCATCTCGGAAGAGCAGCACCGCTATCTGAAAGAGAAGGTGGCCGCCATGGGCCTTGAGCAAAGGGTTTTCCCGGCCCTCCTCGATTACAGGTCAGTCAAAGGCAGTTTCGATCGCATCGTCTCGGTCGAACTGATTGATGCTCTGGATGCCCAGGAACTGCCTGGATTCTTTGCTCACTGCGATGAACTCTTGAAACCGCAGGGCATCATGGTGCATCAGCTTTTGCTGACACCGGAGCGTTTTCGTTCGGAAAATCATGCCGGTGCGGATTGGATAAGGAAGTATATCAGTCCTGGCTCCTTTACGCCTTCACTTTCGCAGTTCCTGCATGCAGCGAACGAAAAGGCCGACTTTTGCGTCCGACGACTCGAAGACATCGGCCTGTCCTATGCCCGCACGCTCAACGCCTGGCGGCAGCGGTTTGAAAGTCATCTGCAGGAGGTCAAAGCCCTCGGCTTCGATGAAAGCTTCGTTCGCAGCTGGCGTTACTATCTATCGTATGCCGAGGCCGCGTTTCAGCACGGGCTTATGACCGCGGCCCAGCTGACCATGACGCGACCGACCCAAAGAGGTGAAGAGCCCGAGCAAAAGGCTTTCCACGGGGATGGAAACACTGGTATGCTTGTCGACTGATGCGTGAATCACTGTGCGGGAAGCTTCCGTGGATTTAAAAACCTCGTTCATGAACTTTGCGTCTTCATTTACGGCGCTCTTTGCCATTGTGGATCCGGTGGCCGTCATCCCGGTTTTCCTCGGTCTTACCGATCGTTATACCGCCCAGGAACGCGCCGCCGTCAGCCTGAAAGCCTGCGCGATCGCCCTCGCCATCCTCAGCGTCTTCGCCGTTACCGGGGAAGGCATCTTCCGGCTCTTTGGAATCTCCATCCCGGCCTTTCGGATCGCCGGTGGCATCCTGCTCCTTTTATT
>NZ_DASTAT010000080.1 GCF_035712445.1 Oligoflexus sp.
AGATGGGAAAAGAAGGTTCGAAACTATGAGGCCCTATTGCATATAAGCTTTGCCCTAACGGCACTTCGGGCTGCCGGGGTTTTTGGATGAGCTCTAAAGCATCGAATAATTCTCGCGCCCCATTTTTTCACGACGATTCCATTTTTACTTCCGATACAGAATTTGAGTGCTCAATAAGGAGGCAAAAATTTCGGTTTGTTTTTTGCGCCCTCAAAGCATGCTAAAAAAGAGTTAACTTCAAGGATATGGTGGGATAAGGTTTGGGCTGAATGTACCTGATTCGAAATCAGGCGTCTGCGCATCCGCAGAGCAGGAAAAAGAAGAAACTCCCCACGAGAGTCAGGCATTCTCCCACTCGCAGCCTTTCGAATCGCTTGACTTAATTGCGAGCCGCCGTCCATTCCGAGGTAAACGCCGTCTCTCCCGTCCATGCATGACCATACTCTCTGATGCCGCTGTTCAGATCGTAAATGTTCTGCTCCTTGTCTTTATAGGATGAGTCTTCCACGCGAGCATAGCGGCTGAAACTCATTTTCTTTCCATCCGAGGACAACGACAGGTTTTTGATGTAACGCATATTCTGAACAAGAGGGCGACCCTGCCCACTCAAATCAGCGGGAATCAGCTGCACGGAAAAATCTCCGTCAACGCCGGCACGCGAGTTATCTTCAAGCACGGCCACGAGTTGGTCGCTGCCAGGGACAGGCAGCAGTTCACGAACGAAATAGTATAAGTAACTACCGCTCACGTATTGATAGAAGTTGATGTTGCGACTGCCGTTGGAATCCAGGCGCGCTACGTTGTTGCTGCGGCTTGTATAGCAGGTTGGCAGCGAATTTTCATAACGGGCCAGCCAGCATCCATAATGCTCGCTCGGGAGTTGGAATGGGCTGGATTCGGACTTGGATGCCAGGTCATAAACCGAGGCCGTTTCTACCGTGCTCTGGAAACTTCCATTACTATCGGAAGGAATCGTCGTGTAGAGCAGTTGCGTTGAATTCAGGAAATGGACTTTCGCATTGACTGACTTATCCGTGAAGCGCTTCTGAGCCACGGATGTTCCCGTTTCTATCGAGAATACATCCAACCAACCCAACGCATTGCTCCAAGCAGGCTGCACCGCCGCCAGATTCTTGCCGTCGGGACTCCACGCAAGTCCCGCACAACCATCGTCATGGTCGAGCCAGATCAACCGTTCCGTGATTTGCGTCATGAGGTTCTGAATAACGATAAGACTGGATTGATCAGTTTGCGATGGATTCAAGCAGACAGCCAGTCTTTCTCCCGCTTTGGACATGGCGTACTTGTAAAAATCGCTGAAGCTTCGTGATGTTGGAATCTGAAGCGGCATAGTGATGCTGCGCCCGCCATTTTCCCAAAGCTTAATTTCTCTATTGGAAATATCCAGTGTAACGAGGGTTTTTTCGCTGAGCTGGGGCCGCAGGTCGCCATCCGAGGGACTGCTGTCAAAAATCATCCCAAGAGTTTCCGCTTGGGCCTTGGAGAAAGGCAGGTAGGTTGCACTGTCAAACCTCGCCCCGCTGTACAAAGCCTCCTCTGCTCGTAAACCTCGAAGGTCAGTCCCCTTCAGGTTGCTGCCGCGAAAATCTGCCTGGTAAAGGTCCGCATTGTTAAATTTCGCCTTGATGAGCGTGGCTCCTCGAAAAACAGCAAGGCTAAGGTGCGCTCCCCTAAAATCAGCGAGCGAACCATTCGCATTGCTAAAGTCAGCCGCTTCACCCTCGACGTCCCGCCAGTCCGTGCTCAACATCGACGCGGAACGGAACCGCGCGCTGCGAATTTGAGCTCGCTGAAAATGTGCCTGATCGACCTGACTGGAATTAGCCACGATATTATTGAGTCGGGCATCCACAAACGAGGCACCCGTGAATTGTGCCTCCCTCACATCCGCCTCATCCAGGATGGCTCTGTCGAAGTTCGCGTTCTCGGCCTTGGCTCCCGTAAGTTTGCTGTAGGAGAGATTCGCTCCGTCGAGGGACGCTGACTGTAAGAGAGCATATTCCAGATTCGTATTTTCCAAAGAGGCTTTGGATAAACTTGCCAGCGAATAATCACTTCCGGTTAATCTCTGTCCGGAGAGTGACACTCCTGTGAGATCCAATCCCTGCTGATCACCACAGAGTCCGGCCTCAGGGTTTCTCCCTAAAGCACCGACCTCATTCATGCAAACCTTCCCACTCAAGTCGAAATGATAAGTGCCCGCGAAAGACAGTCCTGTATACAAAAGAGAAAAGCTCACCGCTGCTAGTCGAATCATGTCATGCCTCTTTTTACTGTATCCATAGATCAAAACTTCGACATGAACCAGGCGATTCGCGCTTATTGCAAAGATTATTGATCTGGCGGTACTGACACACGTCATGTGGGAAGAACAAGAAATTGTGGAATGCTTGCAATAAAGCTTTCTCATCTCTCTCCCATTTCCGTGGACGACATCTTCAGAGTCCTTACTGCACTTTCATTTCTTATTCGGAGCGCGATCTCATGCATGCTTTGACTTGCTCTTCTCTCCTTCTCCTCGTGTTGGGCAACACGGCGTGGAGCGCTGTTTACACCTATGACGTAACACGCAGGGACTGTATTGCTAGCTCTGGCGCTGCAGGGCGAAATCCCGAATGGGGCGTATGCTCCGATCAAAGCGGCAAGGACCTGTCCGGTAGTCATCATTCTGCCGAGAATGTGACCGGCAGTGACTTTTCGTTTGCGAGTCTCTCCCGGACGAACTTTGATGATGCGATACTGAATTATTCCATTTTAAACAGTGCTAGTCTTGATGCAGCCAGCCTGGAGCGGGCAAAATTCAATGGCATTAAAGGAGAGGCAGCAAACTTTGAAACGAGCAAACTGCAGGAAGCGAGCTTTCGAGCGTCGGATCTGAACACGGCGTCGTTTCTGGGTGCGCAGGCTGATCTTGCCGACTTTACCCAAGCCAGATTGAATAATGCCGTCTTTCAGCAGGCTCAAATCACAGAAGCCAAATTTCGATCAACATCCTTGGTGAAAGCCAATTTTTACCAGGCTCGCAGCAGTTCTGCAGATTTTAGTAATGCCCAGGCCCCCGGCGCAGATTTTAGAAAAGCGGACCTCAGCCTGGCCATTTTTCGTGGCGCCGATCTTTCCCGAACCAACTTCTTTGATGCCAATATCGACTTGGCGGATTTCCGGAATGCTATCGTAAAAGGCGCGGATCTTCGAGCGCAAAACTTTGCCTCCGCTGATTGGCGAGGAGCGAAGTTTGATGCCGGCACCGTCCTTCCTATCGCCCGTGATGAGGCGGTTCGAATCGGAATGATTTTCGATAGTGATTTACCCTGGAATACTGCAGTCGGCGCAGAGTATGGAGCATCCATCGGGAATCACGGCGGTATACAAGTAAAACTCTCCGGTTCGGAATCCTCTCAGCCCACCATTATTGTAAGGCAAAGTGGAATGAGCAGCACCGATACCTACACGTATAATCTTGCGACGGAGGAACTCAGCTTTGAATCCAAACCTAGCCCTTTTGCAAAGATAACCCTGACACCTGCCTCGCCCGAATACATAGAGTATCTCAGCACGTTGAAGAAAAAGATGGCTTTTGTACTCCTTCCTGAGAGCTACCTCAGGGGGGATATGTCACCGCCCATAAACAGCAACAAAAATTTCGCACTCGTTCCAGTCCTGCAGCTCCTGGACCGGTCCCTGGCTCGTCAAGGTTACCAGGCCAAGGACTGTGCGCTTTATGTTTCCTTCGATGATCTGAGCCTTCCTTCCAAATCTTTTGCTCTGGGCGGCTATGCCGACCTCCAGGATTGGAATAACAAAGCCAGCGCTGTCTGGGTTTCGAAAGGCACGACAGCGGTGCTTTTAAAAGAAGCAAACTTCGACCAAGGTGGCAATCCTTATGTGCAGGTCTACGAGAGTTCTTCGTTCCCCAGTCGTGTCATCGGCAACGGCACGCTCTTCGACCTACGCTCGTCGATTCTGACCCAGAATTTTTCATCCTTCGTTTGCTATCAGCGTTAAGAGGAATCCATGAGCCGTATGCTATTGAGTTTCGTCTCGCTGCTGTCAGCTAACCTGGCTTTCTCGGCCACGTATAACTTTGATGCGCAGCAAGCTGAATGTGTTGATTCCAAAGGAAGAGTCGGACGCAACCCGACCCTGGGTGTCTGCGGTGATCAAAGCGGACAGGATCTCAGTCAGCGCAACCTGACAGCTATGAATCTTCTCGGCAGCGATCTATCCTTCGCCAGCCTTAGCCAGGTACAGATGGATCGCGCTGATCTGTCCTATACCCGACTCTCTTCGTCGAGCCTGGATCAGGCTTCGTTGCGAAACGCTCGACTGGTGGGGGCACATGGTGAAAATGCAAACTTTGACAGCACGACATTGACCTCAGCTGATTTCCGTCAAAGCCGTTTTCCTTTCGCCAGTTTCGTCCGAGCCGATCTCACGTTTGCTCTTTTGATGAATGCTGAGTTCCGTGAGGCCAACTTCAGCGAGGCGAAATTGAAAGAGGTCGTGGCGCGGCAGATTCAATTGGGCCAAGCTCAACTTTCCAAAATTTGGGCCGAAAAAGCCGATTTCTCAGCTTCGATGCTCAAAGGGGCCGACCTTCATCAAGCCGTGCTGCGCTACAGTAATTTTCGTGAAGCCGATCTCTCCGAGGCCCAGATTGTCAATGCTGACCTGACAGGTACCGACCTGAGGCAGAGCCGGCTTTTTGGAGCGAATTTTTCTGGTTCGAATCTCAAAGATGCTCTGGTCCTGGGCGCTTATTTCGATGAAAGGACGCAGCTTCCGTTTTCCCGCTCCGAAGCTCTGGCCCTGGGCATGATCTGGGGTGGTCCTGCCAAGGACGACCTTATCCTTTACGATGGTGACGCGGTGGGATTCAGTGCGGGGCAGAACTGGGGAAGCACCCCGTCTGATGTTCAGGAATTTGAAAAGAGGCTGCGATTCACGCTGCACAATAAGGATATGTGGGCTGCAGCAGCCTATGCCTTCCGCAACTATGAAGAGGTCGATTTAAGTTCTTACCGTACGCTCTCGTTCCAGGCGTCGAGTTCCACTCCTGTTCGTGCCATGTTTTACCTCGTGAACATGAATACAGGAATCGAATCTGAATCATTGAAACCTCTTCTGGATCCGATATCACGTGCCTATTCCATAGATCTGCAGGAGCTGCAGGCGAAGGGCTTTGACTTGAACAAAACCCAAGCCATCATCGTGGCCGTAGCTGAGCCCGAAGAGAAAACGTACCGGATCGATGTCGATGACATTCGTGTGAGCCGGTAAAAGGAGTCGTCCATGTTTAAAATAGCTTCAAGCAAAGTCGGGCCTGGTCTTATGGCAGCAACGCTGGCTCTTATGTCCTGTCAGGACAAGACAGCCTCTGTCAGTCAGAGCTTGTTCCTGCAAGCGATCCAACTGCAGACCGATTATCAGGATTACGTCAGGCTCATTCCCAGCCCAGATCAGGCTCAGGTGATTTATTATGTGCCAACCAATGGCGGTGTTCTTATGGAGAACGGAAAGCCTCGCTTAAGTGTGCGGCAGAGCGGAAATGCTTTGCGCGTCGCCGGTGCATTTAAGACCGGAGGTTATGATAAAGTTTTGAACTCTTTGCGGAATGAACTCAGAGCCCAAGGATTTATATTGGCCCCAGCTCCCATTAAAAAAGCCAACGCGGACTATCTCTTGGCTGCGACCCGGCTTCCGAGCGGCCGCTTTGATGTGCGCTGCGCTGAAAGCGGAGCCATACGCTCCTGTCAGATATGGGATGAGCAAGCGGAACGCCCTGGCCTCGGCACAACTGATATTCGCCGCTTTCAGGCTACATTTCCAACCGCTGCAACCGTCGCGGATCGCATGTTCTTCAATTTCGAGGTGGATGCGGAACCCTACCACGATCTGGTCCAGGATTTCCTCAATACTGGGCTCGAATGGGACAGCTTCTTCATTGGCAAAGTCGATTGGCTGCTCAACATCCAAAAGCCGTCGGAACAGTTACGCCTCACCATTGCATGGGACCGGCTGGCAGCCAGTGCCCGTCAGGTGATTCGCGCTTGCCAAGGCAGCTGCAGTGCGCAGGAGCTCCGGGACTGGTTCCAAAACCACCTGGACCAACCTGATTCTGTTGTTCAAATAGGTGAAGGTCGGACACAGGATATCGATTTTATTTTTGATCACGAAGTTCGCCCCAGACTCTTCGTGGAATTGATTGAACGAGGCGGGTCTCAGAATGAGAATACGCGCTATTTTACACTAAGGCTTCAAGCTGACATCGAAAATCTCGGCGTTCAGGACCTTGCCTGGGATGTCCCTCGGCAGGACGCAGGGCCTGGAAGCCAGGAATCACTTTATCGCATTGAATGTGTGAATGGCGCTGTGGATCAGCCGTTGACCTTGGCCTCTGCGTCCAGTTTTTGTCCTCTTTGAACCAAGGATGCCTCATGCGCCTATGTAATTTGCTTTTAATAGGTCTCCTCTTGCAGGCAGCACAGGCCTGGAGTTATCCCGTTCCATTGGGAACCCGTCAGCCGCTGCAGATCCCTGCGAAATTCGTGGACCAGTACACATTTTTTGAAGACCATGAGTCTCCAACAGCCCTCTACGTAGTACCGAGAATCGGCACGATTGATTTGCGGCAGGCCGGCTCCACAGTCTGGCCGCGCTTCGTTTTCAGTACAGGAATTCATAGCAACGGCTATTTCCTTGGCTATGATTACGTGAGACTGGGAGGCACACTTCGCGGCGACGCTCGCCCCGGACTTTTTCAGGAGCTGGCAGCCCTTACCCGCACATGGGGTCTGACCCTGAGCTATGCCCCCTTCTGGAGCAGTCAACCCGAGATTATTTCTCTGGGCCGCATCCGATCTCCGGGCGAACATTTGGATTGTCGCTTTGAGACCAGGCTTTTGCAGGACGGCATAAAAACGATATCACTGCCCCACTGCGTTATTCGTGAGAATGGGCGCGAAGTCGATATCGACCTCTTTCAAAATTTCGCTTTGCTCATGCCCGACGGAGGGGAGGTCAATGACCCCATCGGCTGGAGCGCACGGACGCTTCCGGGCTGGGAACTACCCATTCGTCAGAAACTGGAACAAGGAGCCGGCTGGGATGATCTCTTTGTTTTAAGTGTCCAGTGGGGGCTCGCAGCCGCAGGGCAGGGACGTGCCGTCATCGAAAGCCATGCCGCACGCATCTATGACAAGCTTGAGTCTCTTGCGCGAACCGATAGCAGGACCAGCTGGACCCTCCCTGATTTGGAGCAATTGTCCCAGCAGATAATGGACTGTGGCGAGGCCTGTGGTTTTCGCAGTGCCGCGTCCCAGGATAAACGCATGCATCAGGCCTTGACAACGTGGATGCAGAATAAGTTTTTCATACTCATGAAGCAGGACGGTCAGGATCTCTGGATACCCAAATCCTTTCCCCTCAATGAAACAATGCTGACGGACCAATGGACCCGCGAAGCTCTTCCGCTGGCAGGTGAAGGTGCTTCAGTCGCAGAAACGAGATTCCTGATCCATTGCCTTTTAACACCCGACGATGGTTCAACTCGAGTGCGCTGGGATACGGACGCACCTGATTGCCAGGAAGGACGGGAGCTATGAAAAATCTTTGGCTTGGTCTTTATCTCATTCTATCAAGCTGCGTATTGCATGCAGCCGGTTTGGAGCAAACTTTAAGCGAGTGCGAAGGCTGCCATTTTGAAGAACGAACCCAGGCTCAACAACATTTCAAGAACGGCTTGGGCCAATGGACAGATCGTCAATGCGTAGGCTGTCACCAGGAAACTAACGAAATAGGCCGCAATATCTCAGACGGCAAGTCCGATCCTCGCTATTACGGGCTACCCTTGCGTCGGGAAAAGCTCATCAAATTAAATGAAAGTCCGCTGTCTTACACCAAAGCTCCTAAGAATCCTTTTTGGATACAGGATGGAGTGATGCGTATGGATCAGGCAGGGCTTCTCTCTTATGTGAAAAATCCGGTGCGCAGCCCCTATTTTAATGGACCTGAGCAGGGCATGATGGCATTCCCGTCCTTGGATGCCAAGGCCTTGCACGAAGTTCTAAAGCGCAAGACCCCAGGTTTCGGGCCTGATGATGAAATGCCTTCCGATATGGCTTCCGGTCAGAAAATTTGGGAAAGCAATTGTCGCAATTGCCACGCACCCGACGGACTGAAAAATGCACCGAGTGGACTCTACCTCAGCCACCTCTCGCCCTCGTGGGTTTGGCGCTATGCGAACGGACACGTAAAGAACCCCTATACGGCGCGGACTATGCCGACTTTTGCGATGAAAGAAGCCGAGGCCGCTTCACTTATCCAATACCTCCGACATGAAAAGAATCGGAAGGTCGAGAGGCTGGACCAGGAGGTCCAGGCGTTAGCGTTGTCATCACGAAATCCACAAAAAAAGCTGGAATTGAAACCCATGGCGATCACCTGGCTGCTCGACAAGATGCCCAGAGCGGCCTCATGCGTTCACTGCCACGATGGTGATCAACGTGCGGCGACACGTTTTCGGGCTACAAGGGAAGGCATCATCGACTATGTGCAAAAGAATGGCAGCGCCGAGCTCCTGACTCGTCTCAAAACGCGAAGCCTGGAAGTGAATACTGATGTCACAGCGTCACGACCCGGCATGCCGATGACACTGTCGCCGCTCCCGGATCAGCTCATTCAGTTGATGGAAACCTGGATGTCGCAATCGTGTCCTTTGGAAGATGGGCGCAAAGTTTGCGCGCGTCCCTAAAAAAAGAAACAAAGATAAAAAACTTTGCAATGTGCAGCACACGTTTGAGTCCCCAGTATGTTCTTGAAATTTACTAACGGAGTTTTTCATGACCTTGAATCGATTCGCTCAACAGTCACTGGTTTCCCTGGCATTGCTGGGATCCATTTCGCTCGAAGCCGCACCTATGGATCCACGGGATCGCGCTGCACCAGGTAGCTATTCCGAGTATGTGGCGAACACGTTTGCTCTCTTCGCTGATTCCGATGATGCCAAGATTGTCTATTATGTTCCTTTCAGCGGCGGCATTCGCGTTAAAGCACCCAGCTCCGCGGCTCCAATCCCCTCCTTTTCTGCAGCATCGTATACGCCAAGCTTTGGATTCTTCGCAGGTGAAGAATTAGTTTCTTTGGGTGGCACGATCACAACAACTTCGGACCTTGATGCCTTAGGCAAGCTGACAGCTGAAGCCAATGCCCAAGGCCTGAGAGCTTTGCCTCTTCCCGTCGAATCCGCTCAGGTGACGTTTCAATCGCGCGGTCGCGTAATGGAAAATGGCCGTGTTGATGTGCAGTGCGAGAAAGAGGAAATGAAAATCACCAAGGCGAATGGCGAGGAGCGTACTATTTCCGTTCCGAAGTGCTTCACGCGTCTGGATGCCAATGAACCCTATAAACTCGATACCAACATCATGTATGCCTTTTCGTCGACCTCGCTGGGTGACAAGGGTACGGCCGCTCGCGACGTCAGCTTCAGTGCCGTGCTTCTGCCGGGCTACAAAGATTATGTTGAATCCAAACTGATGAATGGCGCGTCCTGGGATGACGTCCTGGTGCCAAGCATTTCCTGGAAAGCCAGGACCGATAGAAAAAGTTACAAAGCTGACCTGATCGTGAACTGGGAACAGCTCTTCGAACGCGCTGAAGTTTTTGCGTCCTACCACAACGGTGCTTGTGTTGACATTGAAATCCAGGGCTTTTGGGAAAAGGAACTGGGCTGCAAAAAGGCTGAAGACTGCGCGATCAACGTTCAGTTCTATGATGACAAAGGCCAGAAGACCGATGTGGTTCCCACCAACAAGGACTTCATCGATTTCGTGATCGCCGCCAAAGACAAACTGCAAAACGAACTTTGGACACCCATTCAGCCGGCTCTGGATCGCGTGAGCACCAAGAAAAATGCTCAGTACGTCCTGCGCGCCAATTATCAGAAGATTGAAAAAGAGCGTCATGAAACCCTGACTCTTCTTTGGAACCCCGGTGCAACCGTTCAATCCGTTGAAACCAGCTTTACCGTGAATTGCATGGTCGCGGACAGCCTCGGCGACAAGGTTCGTTGGGACATGGAAGATCCAGGTTGCCGTGCTCTGGTAGGTCAACAGTAATTCATTTCTCAGCTAGGAACACATGATGAATAGATCCGCTTTCGCAGTGCTGGCTCTTGCCAGCTTGCCCATGCTGTCTCATGAACTGCAAGCAACCCCGGGACCTAACCCTTGCCCGATCACGTTTTCGACGGAAGTCACGGATCACTATCAGGTCTTCTGTGATGCCAATCCCACTCGCAAGCTGGTCTACTACGTTGCCAAGGAAAGCAGCGTCGAAGTACGCGGCGTCAATACATCGGCACCCCGTCCACGTTTTTCCGTGAGTCTTGCCAAGAGCACCAGCGAATCCAGCTTTGGTGAGGACGTTTACCGGCTTGGCGGCACGTTCTATACGGGCGGTTACCGGAAATATCTGCAGCAGCTGCAGGCCGAAGCAGCCAAGGCAGGCTATGGAATCACCCCTGCTCCTTTTGCGACAGGGCGCATCGCAGTTATGTATAACAATCAGGTTCTGGATGGGACCAACGGTCGTCCTCAATACAACTGTGTAACTGAGACGAAAACCATTCAAACAAGAAATGGGGCTAAAACGGTTTCGGTCCCCAGCTGCAAAGGCAAGGACTATGCGACGGGAGCGGAAACCGATTTCTCGGTGGACCTGATTGAAGAGTTTGGAAACTTCGGTCTGAGTGGCGAGTCAACGAGCCAGAAGCTGGCTTTCCAGGCAAAGACCGCTCCAATTGCTGTGGACACGGTGAATGACAAACTTGCCTTCGGTGATGAGTGGAGCGACATTCTACGTTTGAAGGTAGACTGGACCGTTGGAACGCGTGAGCATCCCCGCCGGGCCATTGCCTCGGTGAAATGGGACCTGCTTTTTGAAGAGGCGGATACCTGGCAGCTTCGTCACAACGGAGCCTGTACGGACGAGGAGTTTAACGAATTCATTGAAAGAAAAGTGGAATGCAAACCGGACTCGGAATCCTGCTCGGTGAAATTCCAATACTTCGATGAGAATGGTCAACCCACCAATCAACTTCCGGAAGGCGAGTACTTTGCCTTCATGAAGAGCGTGAAAGAAGAGCTTGAAAAAGAGCTTATGAATCGGGTGTCCACAACATTTCAGAATCCACTGGGACCAGTGTCCCGAACGCCAACAACAGCCTATCTGACAACCAGGAAAAACGTTGTGCTCCGGACGTCCCAAGGGTACATTGAAAAAGAGATCTGGTATTATCCTGATACCATCAACAAACCTGTAAGCACACTACTCAATATCGAATGCGTCCAAGGGGAACCAGGTCGTCCTATGATCTGGAACACTGAAGATGAGATCTGTGCCGACTTGCTGGGCCTCGCGTCCGAGCCTAATGAATAATCAGCCCGGGGGAGCAATCCCCCGGTGCTTTCAAGAAAGGATGAGATTGTGCTTGTCAAAATTTTAAGAACTCTGCTCCCCCTCGCAATTCTGTTGTCAACCGCAGGCTTTGCGCAAGAAAAATATCCCTGGTTTCGTCTTGATAGCGCCAACAAGATTGAAGAAAACGGCATGCTCTTTGCCAAGATCCGCGATTACCCGGATGGCAAAGGTCTGATGTGGTACACCGAATTCCGTCCTTATTTCAGCGCTGAGCCACGTAAACTTGCAGGTGATGCTGATCTGTATAAAGCTATTATTACTATCAAGCCCAAGGCTAACTATAATCGGGAGCGCCAGGCCTATCTGGATTTTCTGAACAAGCATAAAGTCCAGGACATGAAGGTCAACCAGTTGCCAGGCCTTTCTGCAGATGGAATCTTTGATACCCAGAAGTATCAGGTTTGTCAGCTGACAGAGTCATTCAGATCGTTGCTCTTTAAGGGTGATGCCGCATTTGAACCCAAGCAGACGATGCCGGCCTATCCTGATCTCTGTAACTTTACGGTCTACTTTTTCGGCGATAAACTTGATGAAGTCAAGAATCTGGTTGCAAAAGCAAGCGCGTCAGATATCGTAAAAATTCGCTATTCGCTGCCCTTCTGCGGTGAAGGAAGTTATGTGGATCGGCCCCTCGATAGCTATCTGCAAAAACTGGTCGAAGTGGGTGCTCTGAGCAAACAGGGCGATGACTATGTTCAAGACAATGCCGCTCGATTCTTTTTTCGGTCTGTCCAGGTTCTTATGGCTGATCCCAACATCTTAAGGTTGGACGGTGCCAACGCCGAAGCGAAGTGGGTCAAATTCTTTGATACATTTGTGAGGCTGGAAAATGATGGCAAGTCCGTGCGTCTGGATCTGGTCTCTCATCCCGATGCTCTTGAGCGCGAGGTTTGTGTTTCCAGTCCCTTTGAGTATTCCAACCAGCAGTGATGGGAAGATAAAGGCCCGGCGATTTTGGATCCCGGGACATTCAAGCGGTCAAACTATTCCGGAGTCCAGTCATGTTTCTGAGTAAAAATTGGGGATGCTGTCTTTTGATTCTGTTTAGTTTGACTGCGGGCTGTCGCACCGATAGCGGTGGTAAAGGTTCCAGTCCTTCACCAGAACAGGAGTGTAAAACCGAAGAGGCCGGAAAAAACGATTCAGCCACGCGCTTGAAAGAGGAACTTCTGAGCCAGGGCCAGTGGACCCAGGATGGGGAACTTTGGAAGGCCCAAAACCCGGGAGCGATGATTTTTAAATCGATTGCTCTTTTTAAGCAGAAGCCCGAACTCCTGGAAAACGAAGGGGCCACTCCTGAAGACAAATGGACGAGCTTTTATCAGGATGCGATGAGGTTGGAGGAAGGCGGATTGACCTTGGCTCCTGTTGGAAAAAAGAACTGTCCTTAAACCAAGGCGCGGCGCCAATACGCTCATCAGAGTCCGCCTCCGGGTTGAACGGGTTCCCGCGTCATGGGCTTGCGACTTAACGCTAAAGTAAAATCCGGTTCACTCAAGGGCGGAACTGTAGCCTGCTGCGGTTTCTTCTCCGGGACTATCGTTGGAGTCTCTTCATAAAGGCCGCTTTCATCAAACGCCTGAAGCCAATGATGGACTTTAATCCAACTGGCATCGAGAGGGCTGAGGTTTTTATAAAATGACCCGCCCTGATCTCTCACGGACTGCTGAAAGCGGAAGATCTCAATATCCTCGGCAAAGCTGAAGCGCAGCACGAAGTCTACAATGGGACGCAGAATCTTCAAAAGAAAACGCGGCCGGCCTCTGAAAATAGGGAACGCAAAAAGCAAGCTGCGATCCTTGTCGACCGGACTTCCGAAGACCTGCAAATCGACCCTGACATCTATCCAACGAGTCAGCCGAAGGCGTGATAGCCCTTTGAAGCTGATCTGAAGAGATGGGGAACGCTGCATGATGACGTCCAAGTTTTCACCGTTCGCATCCACGAAAGTCGTCTGGGCTTTATCCTGCTGAATATGAGTCTTTTTGTAATGACCAGATGAAACCGGAAGGAAGTGCTTCAGGATTTTATGAATATGAACATGGCTAAAGTCAAAAGCATTCAAACTGGCTATGGAATAGTGCGAAGGAAACTCATACGAGGTCAATGATTGGGTGCTGTAGTAGGACGCTTCGTTATTATTCTGTAAAAGAAGCGCTTCTTTCTCGCTATCAAGGCAAAGGCCCGGATCGCCCACGGTGATCCAGACCATCCCGTATTTCTGCCGGATGGGATAGGTTGGAACCGAAGCCTTCTCACGAATCTTTGTGGAATCGAGCGTGAGCCTGGGAATATCGGTACATTCGCCTTGGCCGTTAAACGTCCACCCGTGGTAGCAGCACTGCACCCTCCCCTTTTTCACGCAGCCTTGCGAGAGAGGAATTCCCATGTGGCTGCACTCATCCTTAAGGCATACAATATCCCTGTTTTCATTACGAAAGAGGATGATACGATGTCCGAACAATTGCTTCGGATACGACCGGCCGGCTTTGATGTCCTGCACACGAGCAATGGGAAACCACTGATCCCTAAATGTTCGCAAGTTTTCCATAAACCCCTCTCATGCATCACGCTTGCGCGATCGGAACGTGTCCAACCACGCCCACTCTCATGGATTGTTAGCACACATAAGACAGGCAGGAAAGCCAATACAGGCATGGCTTTAAGGCAAGTTAAAAAATCATCCAACGCTTCATTTCCCCTGCCCTTTGACTATAATCGTAGGCGCCGAGCAGACGTTTTCCATAGCCGGCCCGCCCACGACCTCCAGTTTCACACTATGATCGCCTGTCACGGATGGTCTGAAACTCAGGGTCGCCCTGCGACTGTCGACCGTGAAGATTTCACGTTCGATTGTGGAGCCAAAGGCTTCCAGGAGCTTGAATTCCGGCGTCCCATCACTGATCGGCGCGACCAAGGATTTGCGGAACTCCAGCTGATTATTGCCACTTGCGCCTTGGATGATCCATTCAATATCCCGCGTAGCCGTCGTATCGCGAGCCACCTCGCCAAAATTCACGATATTTTTGCCTGGAAGCAGAGCCTTGCCATCGACATAGGCCTTGACGATTTTGCCCTCGATTTCGGCCGTCTGGATGACCCGAAGGCTGCTGACAGTTCGGGAGGGCAATGTGCTGTTCGCAACAAGACTAATCGTGTAACGGCCGGTTCCAAGACCCGAACCCAGGGTCTCGACCTGGCTGGAATCAACAGCAACACGAATTCGACCCGTCATGCCCGGCTCAATAGGCGGCACACTCATCTGGATAGGAAGCCAAGGCGAAGCATCCGATGAGGGAATAAGAATCTTCACAGTCTGACTTGTATTGTTTGTGATATTGATAAACTGCTCCTGCGCATTCGTTCCGCATAGAATTTTGCCCCGATCGAAATTCACCTGTGAGGTCAGGCGTCCGTCTTCAGCCGCGATGCCGCCACTCAAGAAATCATCGGAAGCCGGTGTACCAACCACAGTGTTGCCAGGATCCAGGCTGACGTCTATGGATTCGCTGGTCTTCGTTCCTTCGATTGCAAAGCTATTGGGACTGCAGCTTTTCAAGGTCGCGTGGGACACGGTCCAGGTCATCCGGGATGTGCCCGAGAAACCTGCGGGAAATTCCATGACGGCTCCCAATCGTCCCACGCCCTGACCTTGCTCATCCAGGGTTTGCACCTGACCGATATCCGAGCTGACAGTCCAAAGGCCAGGCAAACTATAGCTAGCGCCTCTGCCCGTGACAGGGATCATAAAGTCCGGAACTTTCATGGCCACGTTGCCCTTCATCTGGATTTGACGGAAAGACGGCACCGTAGTGAAAAGAGTTTTCGGCAGATAGAAACCAACCGGCATATCGGAGATGATAAAGTTCACTTCGCGGACTTCACCGTCTTCACTCACCGTGGCTTTGAGTTTGCGTTTGACCCCCCTGTTATTGGTTCGGAGGTCTTCTGCATAATAGTTCTGCCGCTGAGCCTCCAAAGGCTGATAGGTCAAGGATAACGTCGCACCGGGCTCCAGAGTTTTCTGCAGCTCCGACGGACTGCTGGTCAAGATGAAAGGCGAAGCTTCAGCCAGTTCTTCCCACTGGAAATCGAGGAAGCTGATAGGAAAATTCCCGTTATTTTTGATGCGTATGGTCTTTTGATCGGAACGTGTGCCGCAATCCGTGGTCGAAGTCACGCGAAAATCCTTACCCTCCGGAGTCACCGTCAAGCGGGGTGAGCCCGAGTCAACCACGAGTTCTTTGATTTTCACCTGGCCTTTGACAGGCAGATTGAATTCGGACACGAGCGGACAGTGAGTCTGTGATTCTTTTGCTGTGATTTTCAGTGTGCCGGACAGGGAAGCCGCCTGCCAGGCTGCATCGAGTTTGACCTGAAGTGGGTTACGAAGGACTTCAGACTCCAAGCTATGAAGTTTCAGGCTGGCAGGAGTCACAGTCAGACCGGGACTTCCATCTTTAAATTCCGTGGTGATATCCACATAGGTCCAGTGATTCTGAAGAACGTTCAGTTCGTAAGGAATGGTGACCGATCCGCGCGTGGTCAACGTACCCACATCAATGATCTTTGCAGAAGGAATAATGCGCGCCAGCGACCATTTGATGGGCAGAGTAACGTCTGCGCCCTCGGCGTTGTCATAAGTCACGACCACCTTGCCGAGCTCTTCTGTTTCGGCCAGGATGCGATACTTTTCAAAGGATAGCGCACTGATGTCCTGCAGCCACACAAGCGACAGAGCCGGTCCCTGACCACTCATCGTCTGGGCGCTTGCTGTGAACACCATATCCGTCGTCGCCTGCTGTCCGTTCACCTGCACAGCCATCAGATCGCTCGCCGCAAAAAGAGGGCGGAGCGACTCGTTTAAGCGAATTGAAACCCGATACTTCAAATCCTGACTGCTCATATTGCGCAGACGATTGCTGAAACTCCTGATGGGAACCTCGGCACAAGGCTTGCCCATGGGTTCGCTTCGACCCAAGCCGAAGCTCGAGCTCCCAGGTTCAAAGGAGAGACCTTCCATGGAACTGACGGCTCTCATGCTCACGACTTTGCCTGTGGAATAGCAGCTGTTCAGAGCTCCTCCGGCATCTATCGAACTGGATTCTCTGCCGCTCATGTAGGGCGAGCCTGTATATGCGACCGTCACCAGCGCTGTCTCAGCCGGTCCGATTTCCAGCTTGTTTGAAGCTGGACTGACAAGACTAAACCCTTGGCCCAAACTCGGAAGTGTGAGCGCAGCCGGGGCGGTTCCCTCGTTCTTAATCTGAAAGCTTTGCATCGCTTTGGCATTCGCTACAACAGTTCCAAAGTTCAACTCGAGCGGACTCAACGCCAGGAATGCACCGGAAACGTCGACGTTGAGGGCGATTTCCTTGCTGATGGAGTTGCCGCTGTCTCCAGGCCGCAGGCTATACCCAAAGACCACTTTTTCACCGGCTTTAAAGGTCGATTCAAAGCGAGTCCGATCGCTCACCTGAATGATGACCCTGATCGTTTCTCCCTTTTTCAGTGAATAGTCATTGATGAAGGAGCTCGTCCCCACTGCATCCCGTGACTGAAGCTTGAAGGTCACGCCTTCGATACGGGAGGAGTTGAATTGGCTGTTGATTCGGCTCTTATTCCAAAGTCCTGCAGCGCCCACCTGGACCGTGCGCGAGGAATGATTGGTAAGATCCACCGAAAATTCAGGCTGATCGCTTGCCCCACAGATATAGCGGCTTCCTTGAGCGCTGGCCTCGACATCAAGATCCTCATTGACTGTATAGTGAAGAGGCAGGACACCGGCGGGCTGCCTGCAAAGGGGAGCAGCCGCATCGTTTTCAAAGCGGAAATTCACCAGCGTATCCCACGTCCCGACCTGATGCGTTTGTAACCAAAGAGGAAAGGAATTCGCCCGCGCTAGTCCAGGCTGGATCGTGAGTTTGGTTTCCGGAAAGTTGATAAAGGGAGCCGTGACAGGTGGCTTTAAGCTGATCGTCACGACGGCAGGACGGTTGCCTCGATTGACAAAATCCACATTGAAGGGATGGGAAGCATAGGATGAAATCGCCTGCGAACTGGTAAACTCCATGCCGCGGATGGGATCGAAAGGAGTGAAAGCGCCATTGCTGGTGGTGCCGACTTCCACATAGGAACCTATCACCGTAGCCTGCAAATCAAAGCTGACAGTTTCACCCGAGGCCTTATCCCTCAGACTGAGTCGTCCTTTGTAGGTGCCCGGTCTGAGTTCCTTTCCATCAAAGAAGACTTTCACGGTGCCTTGAGCATTGGCCGGAATAGTCCATTCCTTGGCATCGACGGTGAAGGGACCTTCGATGCTTTCAAGGCTGACGTCGCTGGCCACATTTTTGCGAAGGCTGAAGCTGATATCCTGCGTTTCCGCGCCGGATGTAAGGCTGCAGCTTTGATTCCATTCCAAACTTTTCTGAGTGGTTTTAAAGACGGTCGAACCCTGGCCCTGCAGTTTCACACTCGGGCTCAATGCGGTGCAAATTGGTTTTGAACTCTGCCACAAAAGGTTGGTGGAATAGGAGCGGTTTTCCAGAGGTTGAAAGCTTACGCTTATAGTCTTGCTCGTACCCGCGGCCAAATCGAGCTGACCGGGGTTTACGGCAAAATCAGAGTTCAGCCCGAAACGGATCTGAGTATCAGTTTTTCCCAGATTGGTCAGAGTCAGCTGCTGCTCCGCCTTGTCCTTGGGGGTCACAACGCCGAAATCCAGCGTACTGGCATTGAACTGAAGAAGAACGCCTTCCAGGGCTTCCTGAATTTTAAGGGGAGCCTCTCCATTTTCGTATAAGGCGCTCACTTCGATATTCGTCCTGCCCGTGGTCAGGTCCAAATCCGCGGCGGTCAAAGTTCCTGTGACAACTATGGTCAATTCTTCGCGTGGTTTCAAAGTTCCCTGCGCCGGGACAAAGGCAAGCCCCGACTTCACCCGCTGCTTCATGGTCCAGCTGGCAGCGGTTTCTCCACTGTTTTTCAGTTTGAGCTCGGCCGTCAAGGAGCCCGAACACTGGCTGAATTTCGTCGCATCGACCACCTCCCAGGCAAGTTTCGCTGGGATTGCGCCGGGCTTCCCCAGGTTAGGACCGGGCGTGCTCGGTCCTTCGCTGCCAGTAGGCGTCGGCGATGGTTTCGATTTCGGAGTACAGGCCAAGAGAGAAGCCAACACCAAAACAAGGATCTTAAGTTTGAGCATGAAACAATCCAGGCAAGGGTTCCAGGACATCTTAGCTACGCAAATAAGTGACCATGGGGCAGGACACTGGGAGGGAGGAAATATTGCGAGCCTGGACTGTTCTGAGGCCATTCGGCATCAGGGTGGGCCAATGGAAAGGGGACGAGCCCCCCGGGTTTCGCAGGCTCAGGAGGCCTTGGCCTGCGTTACAGGAGTCAATTGGAAGTGTATTTCGAACCAAAAGGCAAAATAGTCGCCTGCAGGGTCATTGGGTTCACCCAGCTTGACCTCGATGCTTCCCCGCGCCTTTTCGAGGAAGGTTTGAACGGCGCTCATCCCCACGCCGCGACCCGATATGTCGGTAACTTCGCTGGCGGTGGAGATGCCTGATGCAAAAATCGTATTGGCAATCTCTTCATGCGAAGCATGACTCGGAATGAGGCCGAGCTTTTCTCCTTTGGCCTTCAATTTTTTCATAGCCAGTCCGCGACCATCGTCGCTGATCCTGATCGTCAGACTATCGCCGTGGATCTCTGTCCGGATGCGAATCGTACCGGCTTCGGGTTTCTGTTTGCGTCGACGCTCGTCTGGTGCTTCGATACCGTGATCCAAGGCATTCCGCAGAAGATGCACCATACAGTTATCGAGCACCGTCTTTTGATCCGGGGCAACGGAGACGTCATCAATCTCGAAGTCAAAAATCGGATCGGTCCGACCGATGTCGCGAGCGATCTTCAGGGCCCGCTCCTTGTAACCGTCAAACGTAGCTGGCAGCTGCTCGAAGATGAGCGAAGTCAATGCTTCATTTTGTTCACGCAGCCAGGTGATGATCGTGCTGGGATCGACCGGCGGATCCTTTACGAAATCTTTGATGATAAAGTAGTGATTCTCGATGAAATCCCGTTCGATGACGACCTTGTTGTAATTGTCGCTCCGATTCAACTTGTTGCGATTGATGTCGATGTATTGATCGAGGATGGCAAACGAGGCCTTCACGTCTTCCTGCAAACGTGTCCGATCAATAGGCGCATCCTTTTTAAGAATGTCGGCGTAGTGATCTTCCATATCATGAATCTGACGGGCCAAATCTTTAAGCTGCAGGGTCCGCGCGGCGCCTTTCACGGTATGGGCGTTGACAAAGAGCATGCGAATCGCAGCCGGAGTCAGGGGGACCTCCTCCTGGTTCAGAATTCGCTCGTTTTCTTTCAGAAGTGGCAGGCTCGTCGAGAAAAACTGAGCGATCTTGTTGGGTGAAATCGCGATAAGCTCCTGGATGAGGTTCAACTCCTTCCGCTGCTGCTCAGCTTCCTTTTCAAAGGCTTTCTCGGCCGTCACGTCCAGCAGCGTCACGAGCAGACGCACCACGACATCAGCCTCGACTTCTATATTCCAGGTCGCTTTCAGGTATTTGACTCCGTCCTGGTGTCGATAGCAAAGCTCGGAAGGCAGCTTGTCGCTGTTCACTTCGTAATTAAAGACCAGATCGCCGACTGAGGCGGTAATGGTCTGCCAGGCCTGATCACGCGCGTCCGAACTCATGTCGCAATGATCGAGGATCAGCTCCTTAAAAGACTGAAGACCAATATCGCTGCGGCCCAGAATCTGCTTAAGATGGGCCGAGTAGTCTTTGGCAACGAAGCCATCGGTCATGACGGAGAGAACTCCCTGGGGAATGTAGTCCAGGAGTGCACGAACCTCTTTGGTTTTGTGATCAACCAGTTTTTCGAGGTTCCTGTTGAAGTAAGTGATCTCTTTGTTCTTCAGTTCGAGGTCCCGGCTTTGCTGCAGCGAACGGAGATAGGTTACGGCGAACTCCTTGGCATTGACCAGGGCCAGCGCCAGGCCGATGCAAAAATTAGCCAGGAGGATGTTATAACCATTTTCCCGATTCGACTGCAGGATGTAGCCGATCATAATCGGGAACTGGAACACGGAATTGCCTATGGTTCCCATAATGAAAAAGGCGATCCCGCTCAGTCGATGTTTGATTCCGAGGTAAAGAGTCAGGAATATCAGGAACGTGCTGCTGCTGAAGCTGACGATAAAAAGGACGGCAATGAGCAGGTGCAAGCGGAGCATAACACTCACCGAAGCCCCGATCGTCGTCAGGAGCGCAGCGACGAGCATCAGGCGATGACTGCGCTTGCTCAGCACGAAGGATATCTTATCCAGTAAATAGAACTGCAGGGAACAGATCCCAAAGAGATTGATGATGGTGAAAGAGTTCAGCAGTTCCTGTGGCGTGATATTAAAGTTGAAGACGTACAATAGGCTTAAAGCGAAGGAACAGAAGGCAAAGACGGCGAGATAGAGTGATGACCGATCCTGACGCCGAAAGGTGAAGATGAATCCGTAGAAGACGAACATGATCATAAAGCTGCCCGATATCAGAGTCGCATAGAAACGGATTGAATAGGACAGCGTGTTCAGATAGCTTTCGGGTCCGACGTAGAAGCTTGACATATTCAGGGTGTTGCGCCCCAAAAAGAGCGGGCTCGTCGCCTGACCGTACAGATAGAAATCACCGGACGGTTCGATGACAGGCATGGTCACCGTCATGTCGCTGACGTTGGCGTTTTTGCTCGGATCCGTGTTCAGTTTCTTATGGACGATGAGTCGCTCCGTTTTCCCAGAATCCACATAATGAAGCACGAAGGGATGATACAAGCGAGGCAGGTTGATGGCCAACCGGCGGCTTTTGTCATTTTTGAAGCGAATGATATAGGTCCCGAAAGTCGCTTCCGTTTCCTCCAAAGGATAGGGAAAGGTCTTGAGGCGCAAGGTGGCTTTCACAACATCCGGCTGCGTGACGAGGGACTGGAACTCGGCATCACTCAGATATTTGGGGTCGAGCAGGACACCGGGCACGAAGAACACCTGACCTTGCACATGAAAGAACTCCTGCGTTCCCAGCCCCCGAAGGTCAACAATTCCATCCTCTACCGTCGCGACTTTTTCATCACCGAAACGTAAAACCAAAAGCTTTTGGAAAATAGACGTTTCAGCTGAGGCTCGTGTGCTCAGGAGGATAGCGAATATGACAGGAATCCACCGCATGGCATGGCCTTTCTCATTCGTCCGAGAGTCTCCTCTCTATCGGATTTCAGAGATCACGTCGCTATTACTCTTTGGAACCGAAAGAGCCCCAGGTGCACCTTCAGATGGTGGATTTCTGTTTTTACGGAAAAACGTCAAAGCTTCCAGACCTATGGAACGAGCGCCTAGCTGGAGGAATACGGTAATGCGAGCCATTATCCCCTAAAAGTAAGAAGCGTCCATCGGGCTTTGAGCGAGGGCCCTTTAGAGCTGGCTCAGGATCCATGCATAGTGAGCGAAACCCGTGTAGGTATAATACGTATAATCGAGAGGCCACAGCTCTGCATGTGACGAAAGCACGCCGTGGATGACAGCCTGGGAGCCGTTATAGGTGAAGATCCCACTGCCGGAATCTCCGGAATCCACAAGGTCCTGATTCAACGTTAACTTTTGATTCAATAAATCAACTGCGGAAATATTCACCTCCCGCCACTTCAGGTAGTAGCCGATATTATCGATGCTCTCATGCAAACCTGAACCGGATATATAAGCCTGTAGTCCCTCCGGGTTCTGCGTACCGACCTGAGCAGCCAGCTGGGTGCTGCCGAGAGTCATGTCCGTCGTGAGATGCAGCATGGCCAGATCATGAAGATAGCCGTTCCCCTGATTATCCCGCCAATTGCTTGGGCTGGTGTTATAAGGATAGCTTACGCTTCCTACTTTCCACGAGCGCCCGTCGAGTGTGGAGCCCGAGTAGCTTGCTACATAGGTGGAACTGTTATTGGCATTGCAGTGGGCCGCGGTCAGGATTTTATTGGACTTCAGAATGGTTCCTGTGCAGGTTCTCCAGCAAACACCGCGATCAAGCAGTTCGCTGAGCCCTGACGGTTGGCGGGAGCAGCTTAGGATCGCGACCTGATAACGATACTGCTGATCCTGAGTCTGAAAATATTGACCTTGTTTTATCTTAACTTCGCTTGTCTCGGTAACCTCGACCTTGTCACCGCAAGCCAGGGCCAATAGGCTATGAGCAGCCAAAACGACAAGCGCTTGAATCCGTATCCGCATTGGTTTTTCCTTAATGATTACGATTGACTGAACATAAGCGGCCCACTTAGGGATAGGCGCCTACGATGGATACCGGGGAAGACGCAGCAGGAGCCGGTTTGCGGCAGGGTGCTGCGTTATTGTTTTCCTTATGACCGCTGCAGCATTTTCTGAGGCCAGACGTCCTGGATGGCGTAAGAAAATCGTTTGGAGCAACCCATGTTTTTAACTCACTGTAAAAACCTAATTCGAAAGTTACCTGGACTGTCCACGAGTTTTGTGGGCATGACGACGCTCGGCCTTTGCCTGGTTCCCACGGCTCACGCTGCCAATATTAAAATAGATTGGCTGCGTGATGAAAGTATGGCCGTGGCACGAGGCTACGATTCCGTAACCGGCGAAGTGCGTGGCGACTGTATCACGAACGCGCCTGTCGTTCCCCCATCCGGAGCAGCGGGGCAAGTCTCACGCTATGAATTGAAGCTGGCTGAAAACAGCAGACAGCTGGAAGAGTCTCTGAATATCACGGCCGAAGCATCAGCGCGAGCTTTCATCTTTGGTGCATCGTCGAAGACCAAGTTCATTTCATCCAAGAACATCAACAGTCTTTCCACCTTCGTCATCATTCGCATGCAGGTCCTGAATCCGACCCAGAGCATGATTTCCCCGTCGATCTCGCCACTCCTTCTGGACGTCTTGAAAAAAGAAGGAGCGGCATCGTTCCGCGAAAAATGCGGTGATTACTTCGTCACGGGTTACACGTCCGGTGCCGAATTCATTGCCATCCTGAAACTCGACTCGTCGACCGAACAGGAAAAAAAGGATCTGAGCACAAGCCTGAGCGCCAATATGGGCATCTTTAGCGCCAGCGCGGAGTTCAACGACTCTTTCAGCAAGTTGAAATACAAGGCCAAAAGCGAACTGATCGTTCTGCAAAACGGTGGGGACTCTGAAAAATCGCCTATCGACTTGCAGGGTATCACCGATCGCGCCTCGAATATGCCGGTCCTCGCCCTTAACAAGCCTATCCCGATTTCCCCTATTCTGCGCCCCTATGATGAAATTCCGGAGTATATAAGCCTGGTCAAACAACCCTTCGTACTCTCGGAAGCGTCCAATTTTATCGCACGCGTCTCTGCAGAGATCGTTCGGGAACGAAACCGCTTCTTCACACTCAACGATATCCTTGATTCGGGTCGTTACGTGCTGGGCAGCAGCGAGCAGATCAAGGCCTACCATTTGGCTCGGCACAATGTGATCGCAAATTTGAACCTCCTTCGTTCGGCTTACCTGTCCTGTTCGAATACCTTGTTCGAAAAACGTGTCGACAATCAAAAATCGCCTTGTCAGTCTGATATTCAACTCAAACCCAGTTCGTTTGAACTGCCAGCGAAGAAGTGAGACAAGCCATGAGAAAGATCATCAGTTTCCTGAGCCTCGCTGGAATGTCAGCGGTGCTTTCATTCTGTGCGAATCCCGAAAGCAGTCTGCTCAAACGCAGCGTTCAATATGCCGAAGAGGATACGCAACTTCTCAAGGGCTTCAATAAGCTGGAGAATCGCACGACTTCCAAGCCTTGCTTGAAGCAGATCGGGCGCCGCGAAGACGAGCTGGTCATTCCCGATGCGAGTGACAGTTTCGGTCAGGTGGTCACCTATAAGATTACGCAGATACAAACGCGTGAAGACCTTGAAGAGCATATGGATGTGTCCGCCTCCGCCTCGCTCAATGCCTCCGTGTTCGGTGCATCGGGAAAGATGAAATTTATCCAGGATAACAAGATAGATCGGATGGCGATCTATATGCTGGTTTCGATCGAGGTGCTCAATCCCAGCCGCACCGCCCGCAATATCGAATATACCGATGCGGCCATGAAGTTTCTGAATGCGAATGACTTCGAAAGCTTCCGCAAAGCCTGTGGGGATGAATTTATCGCAGGCTATTCCACCGGCGGTTCAGCCTACGCTCTCGTTCAACTCAGCACGGCCACACGCGAAGACCGTGATGCCGTGGAAGCGAGCCTGGCTGTGAACAGTGGCTTTTTCAGCGCCAGTGGTGATTTGAAGTCGCGACTGAAAGAAATCGTCGGCAAGCGTGATATCTATGCGAAGATTCTGAAGACAGCCGGATCCGGCGTTCCCGTGAAAAGCGACATTGCTTCGGTGACAGCTCTTGTGGAGAACTTCACGAAGGAAGTGGCGACGGCTCCGACTATTCAAAAGGTGGTCCTGCGTTCCTACTCGACACTTCCCATGAACCGCATTCCGAATCCCGCGGATCGCGTGACGCGCTGGAATTCGATCGAAGAACTGTCGGATCTTTACAAAGAGCAAAGAAAATGGCTGGAAAACATTCAGTATGTCCTGGCCAATCCAAGCTACTATGTTTACACGGCCGAGAAAGAAGTTGAGCTGAAGAATGCTCTGGAGGTCGTCCACCGCAACATGAATTCCCTTACTGCGACCTATGAGTCTTGCAACGATCTGACCAGAGCATGCCTGCTGCCGGACATTGAATTCTTTTATGTGGAATTGCCTGCCGAGCAAGTGCAGGAAAAAATTCCGCCGATACCTGACTTTGCCATCTACAAGGAAGACGCTGTCTGCGGAGCCAGGACCACTGAATTTAAAGAGGATGCCAGCTGCGGATTGGAAACCTATTCGGAAGTTTGCGGTTCGAATCCCAAGTGGGGCGTGGATGGCAATATCTGTGGCTGGGATAAAGGTCAGAAAGAGCTTCAGCCGACCTGGTACTGTCCAGGTGAACAGGACGCCGCTTGCCGCAAACTGGGTGCAGGTTGGAAGCTCGATGCCTTCAATGAAGAGACGGATGCGAAACAAAACCGTTGCAGC
>NZ_DASTAT010000081.1 GCF_035712445.1 Oligoflexus sp.
GGAACCACCAAAACCCTCAACAACAACCCAACCACTATCCAACCTCCAACTCCACCCGGGCCCATCTCGAAAAGCCCTCAACGACCCACCGCATCACACCAACAACACGTACAGCTACAAAATGACAACTTGGCGGGGGGCGAAGAAAGAAGCAGGCCGATCAGGAAACATTTCAAATAATTCAATATTCATTTTATTTACTACTCTAGAACTTTTTCCTTTAAATACGCATTACTATCGACAATAAACCAGAATAGAGGCATATAATTTTATATTCATTTTTTTAATCAAGAGGGATATTATGAGGCTATGAATTGATAACGAAGGAGTTTTCAGATGTCTGCAACTGTGAAAAAGCAAATTTTCTTTGACCAGCAAAAGCTTGTAGACAATGCCTTCCGACCATCCTCCGAACTATTCCGAACAAACCTGGAACTATACCTCGTCGAATGGCACGAATATCTTCTGGAGACTGAGAAATGCGTCAATGCCTTCAAGAAGGAGCTGGATTACTATCAGACGCTCGCAGAACAGGACGCTTCCAGCTCGAGAAAAATGAAGCTTGCATCAGCACGCACAACACTATCAAAAGTCGCAAAGGAGTATAATGATCTTAACGGTGGATTTGCTCCACACTTCCATGATGCCTTCGCCGGATTCAAGAGCCGGCATCACAAATTCTCCCAGATTCTGAGTTCAATGAAAGTTTCTTCTCCTAAAGCCTTCAGCGAGTCTCTGGAGGTCGTGTCCAAGAAGCTTCCACGAGAGCTCATTGAAGAGATGAAACAACTCCCCTACCGCCACCCTGCAACTCTCTTCCTCAAGCTCTCATCAGCTCAGTACGAAGAGCTTAACCGTGCGGCTATCAAAGCTACTTCGGTCAAGTCGTCCGAATTTGAGGCTCCTGTCCTGCTGAGGCTCCTGTCCTGGTCGCTACCAGGATCAAGTGCCATGGCGCTAACTTCGGATCAGCGCACAAAGCGAAAACCAAGCGATTCAGCCTCAAAGCCCTGCTGAAGATTTTGAACCCATTTAACCTATGGAAACTTCTGACTCTCGGAATTTCCTGCAACTGATTCATAAATTCCAAGGAGGATACCCGAATGATTTACGCAAAAATACCCGCTTCGTGCATCGAACTGTTCGATAAAACCATTCGAGACAGCTACCTCGCAAGTGACGGAGATATTGATCGGGAGGGCATAGCGAGGGATTTTGGCTTTGAGATTGGGTCAACACCCAGGTTTTCAGTGCTACCGAAGGAGCCTGGCTACCTGTACTATCATGTGGCCTCTGAGCCGTGTGATGAGCAGTCTGACGATTCACTTGCCCATGTAACCGCCTAAGTTCCACCATAAGGGAGCCGGTGTGAGCTGGCTCTCTCTTTCCGCTCAGACATTGTCAAGGTCTGTGAAGTGATGGTATAAACAACTCAGAGGCTACTGAATCTTCGCCAACGTCGCAGCTCGCGTAAGAATCCAAACCACCGGAAATTGAATATAAGGGATGCTCGTGGGGGCATAGATCCACTGCGTTTCCTACACTTCTAAGGAAAACGTTGAAACCGAAGTCTCTGAGAGGTAAGCAAAAATATCTGCCTGAGCTGCATACTGAGTTATGCATATCCAAATTCTCGAAGCAGAAGCAATAATAAACAAATCGTGCTGGAGAACCCGCCCGGGATCTTACTCCCGAACAGCATCTCTGATCAGCTATCTCGTGTGACAAAGGCCAGCTTGCACATCTCAATCCCCATCTTTAATTGACTGTCATTGCCATCACGCTTGCCGAAAGCCCTCTTCCAACTGAAGAAAACGCCTCTGAAGGCGGCAGAACTTAACTCTAGTCGACGCAAGGACTCCTCTCCAAGGAATCCTGGAGCCCTGAGCACATCATGCTAAAGTCGATATTTGATCTTTATTGCGATAGCTTGCAAATATGGCCTTATGGAAATGGCTTCCTATAAAATCAACGGTTTGACATCTTATGACGACTTCATGACGTTGGCAGACAAGAGCTAAACGCCTTTGTCACAACCTCACAACCAACAATCACCGCTCCCAAACTTCACCGAAACCTTGCTGGGACAGCCTTTGACGATAAAAAACTTTCCATCCCATCTTGACGGCTGTCGCAAGGACCATGTAGAATTCAGGCTGCGAGCGGGCTTGCCGCGCGCAACGTGTGTGTCATAATGCCGTTATGAAATGGAAAAAAATGGAAATGAGGAGGTACATGACCTAAAGAAAGGAGAGTGAAATCCATGATCGAAACCATCAAAGCAGCCATCCGCTCGTTCATCCTGCACATTAGTTACCGAAGCAACTTTCAAAGCATACCGCGCAACGTTAAACGCAACTACGATCAAAGAGTTTGCGGACAAAAGCAAAAGATTGCCAAAACCAGAATTGGCAAGGTTCTTCCCGACTTGATTTTGGACAAAGTCGCACGAAATATTGCTTATCGCAAGGTCGTCCTCAGACATCTTCAACAGCAACTCCCTGGTAACAACGAAACACATCTGCTGGCCACACCAATCACTGTCAAAGCCGCCGAAGCCTATAAGAAAGAAAAGCTGATACTGATCGGACTCGAGTTGATTATCTATCTCTTCATCGCGGCTGTTTCAACTTTTGCGCTTGGAAAAACTCTTTCAAACATTGTCCCAGGGAACTGGCCAGTGATCCCAAATACCAATCTGAAATGGTCGATCATCCCCGGGTGCATCATCACAGTGCTCGCTGAAATTGCAGCCCTATGGATTTTTGATATCGGCCTAAACAAAACCTTGATCGCCTTCACCAATCACAAATTGTTCAAACCGTTGATAACCGGACTCTTTCTGATAGGTGTATCAGTAAGTGTTCCGATTTTTGGAATCAGAACAACTCACAATTATACATCACTCAATGCTGCAGACATACAGCAGAAAAATGCTGATGAAGAGGCTAATTGGAACGCCCAGCATGATACCTGGAAGCAAGAGCAGAACGAGGCCAAGCGCCGCAAGCAGGCTGCGGAAGACCAGATCCCAGGTCTAAACGAATCATATCTGGCTGAGCGATGGCCAACTGTCGACATCAAGGATAGACAAGGATGCGAGGATAATAAGCCATTGCCCGGTTTTACATGCCCAGAACCCAAGGCGGGGAAAAGAGTAACGAAGGCTTTTGGGTTGCTGCAAACTCAGAGAAACATCGTCGAACGGGCAGAGCAAGTGCTGGCCAAGGAAGAGCCGAAAAAGCCAGCAGGCGAAGCAATCCCGAATACCAAGGCGACAGACAATCTTTACCTGCTGTGGATCGGAATCGTTATAGCCAAGCTAACCCGGTTGATCGGGTTAAGGTTGGCTGACTCATGATAATCATAGCGAGAGAAGAATCAGCCAACACACGTGACATGCATGAATTCAAAGTTCAGCTTGTGGTTTACTATCTCTGCGAGTACCGGCAAACCAGCACCGCACTACTTGCAAGACTTCTTGATCAAAGCGTTCATTCAGCGTCCGGCTTCATAAGTAACCTGCTGAAAAAGGGCATCCTTAGGCGCCTCAAGAATCCCCACACTAAACACTCCCTGGTCGGGCTTTACGAAGGCGCTAAGCCTTACATGCCTGAGTCCGTGGATTGCTCACTGATATTCAAGAAAACGGTTCGGAAGAATATTGCCCATCATCTGGCGATCCAGGAGGCCACTTTTAAGTACATGCATCAATGCTCACGCATAACCTATTCCTCTCTCCCTAGAGCGATCAGAAAAGAGCATACGCGCAAGCCATTGACCGAAAATGATGTACCGTACCGGCCACACACCATGGAACTCGTGCCCGACACACTGCTGGAGCTGAAGAGCGGGAAAATTGCGGCCCTCGAAATGGAGCTTACAGATAAAGAGTCGCCCAATTATATCTATTGGATTTTTTCACAGTACGCGCGCGAAATCGCAGGCAGCAATCCACTCTCAGCGGTCGTGTTCGTATTTCCACCAGATGAAAAGGGTGGGGAAACTTCAAAAACCATGGACGCCTATAAACGTCTTTTAGCCCAAGAACATTGGCCTGTTATCCAGCGAAAGCTGGTTCCAGGGCACATAATCTACAAGCGGACTGGCGACTATTTCACACCTGATAAAGGGATCCGTAAATGCTTTCTCTTCGATATCCTGTGACCTCATAGCACAACGCATGCATTTTTTTGGCGGAGGGAAAGTAGAGATGCGGCAACTCCAGAAAAACTTCTGGTTTAACGTTGACGAGCGAATGATTTCTACAAAAAAATAGCATCGTCAAAGTATTCCGCGTAAATACCTTGACGATGCTATTGTTCATTTATTTAGATGTTTCGTCATCCGCCTCCGAATTAAGCCGAGACGCGAATACACAACCATCGTCAAACCCGTCGTTGTAGGTGGCATCCATCTCACTCTTGATGGTATTTATTGCCTCTGCAAACATATCCAACAGATACTCGTAAAAAGCGTTAGACATCGAAAAAACCTTTCTTTTTATTGTATGCGTTTTAAAAGCTTGCTTCGCGCAACGGCATACACATTGCTCGCGCAAAGTCGCACATGCAAACATAATCTAATCAAAACACTTAAAGGATTGTCGTTACAAAAGGATGGCTAAAGAAGAATAATGAATAACTGAAAATAGTTACAAGAGGGATGGCTAAAGAAGATATTTATCAACGTAAAATAATCACAAGGAAGCCTACCTGTTCTTTATACCGAAGTCGCATTTCAGCGTCAACTCCCCTGCGCAAACTTTTTTTAAAGCACAACGCCATGCAAAGCGACCAAACTGTTCAAATTTTTTAACACCGAAAAGTTGTCTGTCGACAAAGGCTTGGATGGGTCGATTTTGCGAACTAATTTCAGGCAGATCTCGCCACAGCGCTCGCGCGCATTTTTTCTAAGCATCAAAACCTGATTATCACTGCAACCCTCCACCCAATCCCATTTTTCGGTGCGACCTGCGTAGTTGATAACCTTGGCGATGACCTCTCCTGAATCAACACAAACGAAAAAGATGACTTCCATCACAGCTCCTTTCGTGCGCGGCTCTCTGCCAACTGTTCAATGAGCATGAGAATCGACCATGGAAGCAAACCTAGCGTGGTAGCAAGCCCGGAAGGCAATGATGTGCCACTGTTCATGAGCCACAAACCTCCTCCGCAGTATGTGATGAACACGACCGGGACAAAAAGCTGAACTCTCGAAAGGCGCTTCTCTGCGCTGGCAAGCTTCCGTTGTATCCTCTCATTCTCCTGCTTGGCATCTGCCATCTCCCAGAGAAGTTTCTTAGTTATCGTCAACGATGCGAAGGTGTGTCATAGCCTTATACCTTTGATCCGTTTTATTCATAATCGGCTGCGAAAGATTCGGTTTGATGAAGAGGCGATAAGCCCCAGCATTGATGCATTACTTGGACATCTATACTGGCCGTAAGAAATATCCCGGACTTGTGCTGAGCGGTCGATGCGAGGAAACGAACTCCTAAAATTGGAAGGGGGCCATGGTAAAGACCATGACCCCCTCTGAATTAAGACTTACTTCTCATCAGACTCCTCGTATCGGGCCTCAAGCCCATCGTTGTAGCCTGCTGTCCACGCCTGCTCGTGAAACAGTTCAATGGACTTTGCAAGCTGGTTAACAACACGAAGAAGCATAATGATGCAGTCAACATTCAGGTCACGCATAACGCGTTCCTCTTTCCCCTCGACAATCGAGGCATTGCAGCCTTTTGGCTTTCGCACCCAAGGCGAAGCAAAGGCAAGTTGGTGATGCCATTTTTTTGGGGAATTTTATTGCCATCTTGTTTGTCATCAAGGGCACAAGGCAGGTGATGACATTTCCATTTTTTTGGCCGCGGAAGCTGAAGGGTCGGCTGCGGCCATTTCAATCTACCTGCTCGTCAAGTGGGGTACGAGCAGTTCTCCATCTCGGGTTCATTCTCTCATAGCAGGGCCAGCATGTTTTGCTCCTATGAGCGCGCGAGTAAAAAAAATTGGGAACTCCACCTGACTGAGGGCCCAAGCCAATCAACGATAGGGAGCCGCGACAATCGAGGTCGGCATCTGGTGATCAGCGCCCCCGCCAGACCCAGACGTTTCAGCTGAAGCTTCACCGTCCCACTCATATTCCAACAGCTTCTCCATATAGTCACGCCCCCGCTGAACCATATTCTTCAGCTCGAGGAAGGCTGGAGATGGGATCGTCTGCCCACTCGTCTCACTCTGGTAGCGCGAAAGCGTCTCAGGCTTCATTCCCAAAAATACCGCCACATCTTTGTTGATGATCTTGTGGCGACGCTTGATGAGAGATAGCAGTTCCTCGACGTTGCCCGGAAGTGAGGCTTCCAGACCATTATCGAGAGAGTAGTCTTCCATCTCGATGACCGCTTCACCGCACTTCTTGCAAAGAGGAACTTCGACGTCCTTCAGAAGCTTGACCTTCCCGAACTCGGCGAGAGAGAAGAAACGGCCTTTGGCGTTCTGCCTAGTTATCCTGCCACCACATTCGCAAGTCATTGATTTCTCGACCATTAGGAACACTCCGAGGTGGTCGTTTCAGGAAAGGACACATAGTCCTATCGGCTATTTATGGGGAAAACTTGACGGTCTGTCAAGTTTTTATGGTAAGTATCCAGCATTACTTATCTTCCTTATCCATGATCTGGACTTCAGCCTTCTCACACACCACCTTTCCAGTGACTGCGGACGTCATCGAATGCAGGGGCAGATGGAAGCTAAGGTTGTAGACCGAGCCATCTTCCTTGAGCCTAAACTTAACGTACCAGTCCCAGCCCCTATACCCAGGCAGACCATAGACATCATAGGGCACCTTTTCGCCAGACTCATCATCCTTGATCCAAACGGTCTGGCAGAAGTTTTGAGCCTGGAGCTTCGCGAGACCTTCCAGGATTTCCTTTCGGACCCTTTCCCTGTCCGACGAGAAGTAGCCCATCCTCTGGCGATACATGTCGAGAGCACTCCCCCGAGCCGCCGAAACCTTCCGGGCTCGAACCGCTGCAAGTACCTGTTTCAAGTCGTAATGTGCCATCCAATCCCCCTGGTCCGTGTCACGTCCACCCCAGTACCGTCCGGCAGCAGACCTGTACCTTATCGGGGATCGAAAAAAACAGGCTGGGATTTGTCGAGACGTCGAAGAAAAATCAAAGCCGCCTCTGTCCGGACTGGCGCCGGCCATCTTTATCCTCAGCCGCCGCGGAACGTCATGCGGTTCGCTCGATCATGGCTGGAACGCGGATTCGCCTGCCAGGCGCCACCTGCCGTAAACCAAGTGACTGTCCGGCCTTCCTGGATCGACTGGTTGCCAGGAAGGCTTCTGCGGCCACAATTAAGAATTCAAGCCCCAGAGCGCGCAAATGCCTGCATTTCAGTGGAGCCTCCTCACATATCAGCTGCTCTGTAATATCAGGCATCGGCATCGAGCGGACCCGCTTTCGATCGAAACGCTCGATCCGCGCCACGCGATCGTTGCTAATGACCAGGGTGAAGGAACCCGAATCGAAAAGATGGGTAATTTGAAGCAGATCAAAATAGCTGTAATCGACTTTACAGGCCCTGCAGCGTATGCCCCCTTCCGCCGCGCAGACCGCACACTTTTCCAACACCTTCGACCGGCTACTTTTCAAGTGCCGAAAGCTCACCAGCCGTCGCTCGGGTCCATTAACGATATCGAGGTAGAGCCGGTTTTTGAGCTCGTAGAGCCGCCCGCGCTTACTGGGATCAGCCACGACCTTCGCATGGGCCGAAATGCTGACAGCCAGCAGCATTTTTATCGCCAGGGGACGCCTTTCATCCGGGAAGGAGTTGATGGCTTCAACCGCCCTGACAAGCGGCCCGAATTTGAGCGCGTCCGCCCTGGATTCACTGCCGAGGGCGATCCTGCTTGCGCACACAGAAATCGAAAAGACGCTCATTCTTTGCTGTCCCCTCCAAATATTTAGCAAAGGTTTGCCTGATGACCTTACTAAATTGACCCGGATGAATAGCCTGCAATTGCAGGCTCGTAGAGGGAACATTCAAGTTCACTTGCGGACTTGACGAACCCTCCTATGTCCCCTGGAGGTTAATATTAACATCTTCCGGAGGATTGCCCCATGAACAAGATCACCCGTGAAGACTGCGAACCCATATCCAACCTCACGATTTTCCGCGCCATCTCTTCTGGTCTTCTTCTTCTTGCGCTTGCAGCCCTCTTCATCGTCCCTCCCGTGTTGGATTTTAGAGCTACACTTCAGGAAGGACGCAATCTGACCCCGGAGCAAACTGACGATTATCAGAGGCTGGTGGCCAATCCAACAGACATCGCAATCTCCATGGCCGCCCACAAAATGCTCGAGCGGCCTGACATTGCAGCAATCTATGTTCAGCGCGGTAAAGAAGATTGGCCTGAATACAAGGTGTCGCTTCGCAAAGATGTATCTCCAGTGGACATCAGTCCATCTGCAAATATTGAAATGAAAGGCTTTCAAGTCCAAATCAACTACATTGCCAACAATAAAGTTGAACTCTGGAAAGTCTTTAACTTCATTAAATCAATCGGCTGCTTCATGTTTGGGTTGATAATTCTGTTTTTCCTGCACGATGCTGGACTGAAAACCTGGAGGAATTGGACCCGGAGCCCCGCCCCTCCCGCCAATGATCAGGCCCCCTCACCCGGGATTCGAGTTGTACGGTGAGCTAATGCGGGGCGGCGGTAGCTCATTTACACATCTTGCCAAGGGTCGCGCGTTAATCTTCGTGGATTTTCGTTTACTCCTATCAACTTTCATTGATTTCCGTCGATTTTCGTTTACTGACGTCGATCGGCACTGAGGACAGGGTTCTGCCGCGAAAACGGCCAGTGACATTACTCCGCAGATACCGCACGTAGCATGAATCTCAATGGCCTCGACCAGCCTCGACACCTGACTCTCATTCCATTTCTGACGTTTCATAAGACATCCTCTTGATCAGCGTTTGGCCCGACATTATCCGGCGCCCTGCGCGTGGGCCAGTGACATCGCTCTGGATAGGATGTCACCCGAAAGGAAGGGACGGCGGCGGGAGCCCCGTCGCAAATCTTGCCAAGGATTCTTCGCTTCCTTTCGCCGATTGGGCCAGAAGAGGATCGGAACGGACCGGATGCGCTCCAAAGCGGCAAAAGCGCCTACGCGTAAAGAACCGGCGTTTGGCTTATCCTGCACTAGCCCACTCGAGGCCCGAAAAATTGCGATCCAGCTGTCTCGCATCAGCCCTGCCTTTTTGTTGGGCTTGACCAACAACCGCCGAAGAAGTGCCCACTGGCTTGAAAACAACCCCTTGGTAGTCCAAATAAGCGTAATTTTAAAATTACTAGAATTACCAAATTACATCGTATACACAAAGCAGTCGCTGAAGAGGAGTATTGCGATGGCTCGATATTTTCTGAATCTGTTTTCCCCGGAAACCTGGAATGCCTTTAAGGCCGGTAATAGTGACACTACCGGGTTTAGTATGTCTCGCGAAACCCGCGCCAAATACCTTGTTCCGGGCGATCGCTTCATCTGCTATTTGACGAAGGAAAGTAAGTTTGTCGGTGTTCTCGAGATCGTCTCATCAAGCTTCATCGAGGCCAAAGATATAGGCTGGGGCGAGGGTTCCTATCCTGTTCGATTTCGCGTGAAACCGTTGGTAATCCTCGAGAGCGGCACAGAGGTCCCAGTAAAAGATCTCCTCCCAAGGCTGCTTGAGTATCAAGCTCTTACCCATAAAAACAGATGGTCATCAATGTTTCGCGGAAGCCTTAAGAGGTTCAGCGACACGGACGGTCAAACTCTTGAAGAAATGATTCGCGACGTTTCCGGAGGGAAACGGATCTCACGTCCCCTTGCAGCACAGGAACCGTTGACGTCGCCGTCTGCACCAAAAGTCAGCGATGAAGCTTCAGAAATCCAAAGACGCCTCAAAAAGCTGAAAGAGATGAACGACGCTGGCAAGATATCGCGAGAAGCATTCAGGCGCCACGAGGATCGCCTGATCAATGAGTACCTCAGCCTGCCTGATTAATTAAGTTCATTGAAGCACGCAAAAAAACATTACGTCGATGGAAGTCGAACGTTATCAGAACCAAGGTCCACGGAAGTATACATGGATTTTATCGCGAACGTCGCCAATGGAAAATATTTCATGAATCTCGTCGCTAATCTAGCGCGTTTTGACATTAGCGAGGTGTTATGCGCCGTGGCGTATGCCCAAAGAAAGATGGAAATTTTCGACTACTGCCATCAGAATTCAATCAAACTGAAATTTTGGGGCAGATATGATCACACTGTCCCCGTGTCGACCATGATCCTGGAGTCATTCATCAATCGAAGCTCTGATCTATACAGGTGCTATCTCGTCAAAGAACTTTTCCACCCTAAAGTATACTGGTTTCGGGGTTATGGCGCCTATATAGGTTCCGCTAACATCGGCGACAAGGCTTGGTTCAACAACGTGGAAGCGGGACTCTTCCTGACAGAAGATGATTTGCTGCAAACAGGTATGGGAAACGAGCTTGAGAATTTTTTCGCGTACCTGTCGAAGCCTTCTGTTTCAACCATGCTTAACAGCGACATATTGAAGGAAATCAAGCAGCAGGAAGCAAGGTATTCTGAGGAAAGAAAGCAGCTCGATGCAAAGGCACAGGACCGTGTTTCGCTTATCCCTGACTTCAGACCAGAAATCCTGACGGAAAAAAAGTCATCAGAACGTCGAAAAGATGAGTTCCTGAAGGAATGGAACGCGACGCTTAACATCATTCGCGAAGTAGCAGCTGAGGTCATAAAAGACGAGAATCGCCCCAGCTGGATTCCCAAGGACATTCCTGCTGGCGTTCAGGTAGATCAATTTCTCCACTCCTTTTATTATGCCCGAACCCGTGCAACTGAAGGTCGTAACAAATATCTCTACGAGGAACACTTTGAAAAGAACAAAGGTTCGGTAAAAAATGCTCTGTTACGCGAAATGTCCTGGTGGAAAAGTACAAAGACAGGGCCTGTCGGCGAAGAAAGCTTTATCAAAGACCGATCTCCCCGGCTCAAAGAGCTACTGAGCAAGGAGAAAGTCGCAAGGTTAACCGAGACAGAATTCATAGAACTATGTTCGCTTTTCCACGCATTCAACAACGTTTCGAGGTATTTCCCGCCCAGAGATCTTGGCCTATCGGGCAAGGATGCCACTCTCGAAATTAAAAAGCCTTTGGCTGCGAGATTGGTCTATAATTCTATCGCATCCAACGGTCTCAAAGTCCCAGAGATCCTGTATTTTGTGCTTTATGGAGGGCCGACTGAGCAGGTCGTTCATCGTCTCTATGAAGCATGGAATAATAAGGAGTACCGTATCCCGAGATTCGGCCGCAGCTGTTATGGTGAGCTGGTCGGCTGGGCATTGCCTGAACATTATCCACCTCGCAACGATAGAACCAACAAGGCACTTCGAGGTCTCGGCTATGATGTGGTGGTATGGAACCCATCAGCAACCGATGGAGAATGATCAAGGAAATATGGCAAGCAGTTTGCGTCCAACAGACCGAAGCCAGGACAAGCCTTGACGCTCGTCCCGGCAGATCCTTGCACTGACGCTATTTAGGATGGTGGGCTTTGCCCGTGAACCGGGGATTCTGCCTCGGGGGGTATACCGCTATCTTCCCCGAGAGTTCTCCTGGCTCGCTTTGTAGCGAGGCCCTTCGCGACCCTCCTCGCTTCCTTTTCCAGGTAGGCGTCTCTATATTCTGGATCCTCCTGCATCTTGCGCTCGTGCTCCAGTTTTCGCGCCGCCTTTCTCTCCTCGTTCTCCTGTTCCCTTTTGATCCGCCGTTCCCGTTCCTTTTCGCGTCGTTCGGCTTCTCTTTCCTCGCGTTCCCTTTCCTCCCTCTCGCGCCGTTTTTTGGCCTCTATCTTTTTCTGCTGGGCTTCGTCCGGAGCCAGCATAGGAATAGTGACCTTCATGAAGTGGGCTGGCTTATAGGCAATGTAATACGGGGAGCCTTTTTTGCGACTTTCCGGGATCAGCTCGTCGGGCACTGCTGCGATCAATCCTCCTTCATCAAGAGTAACCTCCTCAATCCGTTCGTAATCTCCAGTCCAGAGTGCCACCTTCTCCTCGTGATCGGTGTATTCCAGGGTGAGGTAAACATTCACCGCCTTTACCCGGACATTGAGAGGGAGATTTTCACGCACCTGACGGAGGGCCGTTGCTGCGAGGATCGCGCGATCCCCCTTGGCCCGGCATTTCTTATCAATAACAATTCTCATGACAAAAAAACTTTCTGGCAGAAAAAATTCTGGATGGGCAGGAGCATAGCACGCGTCAGCCATCGAATCATCTCTCTCGATCCGGGAAGACGAGGCTCGGGTTAAATGGGACGATCGCGCCCAAAATGCCATAGTCTTTTCCTGGTGTTTACTCCGTCGGCTGAAGGAGGTGGACCCGTTCAAGTTCGGAACTCGACGTTTTGGAGGGCCCTTGCATGGACTATGAACGCGTATACGGAATCAAACGATTTCCAAAAGTAACCCCACCGTTTCGGCCCAAGCCGAGTGAGAGAGATTACAAAGAGATCGGGGACTACAATGTCCCCCCTTTCAATGACGACAGGAGATTGTCAGGTCTCGACGATCTTGAAACAGCGATAGCAATCGACCGTCAGGAGTCTGGACAGATGTTCGATGGGGCGCTTCTCTATGAAGTGCTTGAGAAGAAGCCGGATGGAACAGTCGAAATCTGGGAGTATGAGCATGAGGTCAAATTTGAGCTGAAGCGCGTTCGGAAGGTTGACAAGGTGATAACGGAAGCCTGTCACCTCTGTGGGACGAATGTTGCGGCCTGGACCAGATGCGAAAGGATTTCCGACTGTCCAAATTGCCGCAAAGCAACCAGCCATGTCCAGTGTCTTAAATGCGAGCACGAGATTGAAAGTGAACTCCTGAACTAAAATCACGCAACCCAAAGCCTAAGGATAAATCATGGAGACATGTGCAAGATGCGGAGCCATCGAATTTGAAGGCAAGGACTTCATGGAAGTTAAAATGCCGCTTTTTTCGCTTCGTAGCGAAAAAGCCCGGCTTTGGCCGGAGCATATTCTGAAGGTATTTGCCCTGCAGGCCGCCGGCAATGAAATATCCGCGAGTTCGATGTGGCTCGCGGTCTACCTCGCCAGTCATACCTGCTTTCATGCCCCTTCAGGCGATGGCTATATTGCTCTGAAAGCGCGACGAACATTCACTGAGATCAAAAGCCTCGGGATGACAGAAGAAGGTATCAAGCGTGCGCTGGATGAACTCTATGCTTTGGAGTTCGGCAAACTAGGAAAGGATTTCTATGTCTGTTTCTCCGACGAGTTTCTTGAGCAGGAACTGCCTGAGTATCGGGCAGATCTGAAAGCAAGATGGATGCAGGAAATGAGCGAGTGATGGAAACGATCAAGTCAACCTAAACAGCGGAGCATGCCATGAGAGAAGCTAACCTTGAATTTCTTGAATGGATGGAAAAGCAGGGCATTTCCTTCGAGACGGGCGGACATCAGTTTGAGCGGATCTTTGACCATCTGCACCTCCGCGAGTGGAATACGTCAGTCGAAGCGGTATGGGCTCTCCTCAACCACGACTTCGAGCAATATATGGCTCTGCGGTTTTCCTGGATACTTTCCCCAGGCCAGATCAAGGCTATTGTGAAGATGTATCATGAGCTTCAAAGCAAGGACTCACACATTCATGGCTACTACTCAGACCAGCTTGTGCTCGATAGGGACGGGGCTTTTCATCAGACTGCCAAGGCCCTTGGCTGCCAGGGCATAACCACCAAGGGCAGACGCTGCGGCAATAGCCTTGTCGCAAACCCGGAGCAGACATTTCTTAACTGCGGTGCGTTTATAGAAGGAGTGGATGTTCCGGCTGGAAGTCTTTTCCGGTGGTTTTGTGAGCATCATGAGCATCAGAGGAATGAGCTTCGCCCTGGCCCAAACTAACCCGGACGCGGCGTTCGTATTTGCACTTCTCAGCACTCGTCTTCAGAAACTGATCGTTATCTTATAGTTCACTGATAGTTTTCTGATGCTTCTTTCAGCCTTTTCCCTGCACGTTTCCGAACATTACCTAGCAAAATCGCTACCTATCTTTGCATGAAATTGAATTTTAATTGATTAAGAGAGCCGATGATGAAACGATATTAGTGTCTAAGAACACAAAATACGTCTCACGCACGGTGCCGATATGACCAAAGACAAGAAGATCAAGACGAAGATCCCCTCTTTTCGCGAACATCTTTTTACGCCGAATCAACTTGTCGATCTCACTGGTCTCTCCCGATCCACAGTTTGGAGAAAGGCTATGCCCGTTCGCCAAGGGGCTACAGGTGCCAAGACCGAGCTTTCGTGGGAAGATCTGGTTGAGCTGTATAAAGTGGCGGGTCGAAAACGTCGCGAAAGTGACAATAAGATTCTGGTCTTTGGCAACCTCAAAGGCGGAGTGGGAAAGTCTTCTCTCTCGTCGCAGGTGGCAATGCGCGCAAGCTCGCTTGGCCATAAGACTCTTCTGATTGATCTTGACCCACAGGCGCATGCGAGCATGGCTCTTGGCTTCAGCAACCTCGATGAAGATACGCCTACAATCATGGATTGTCTCATTGGCAAAGGCTCTGAGAAGCTGCCAATCAGCGACGTTATTCAAGAGGTCACCCCGTTCCTGTCGATCATTCCTGCCAACCTCTCTCTGAACTTCCTTGAAATTAAGCTGCAGCCGGACCACCGGAGGGCTGAACGACTCCGCTCATTACTCGGCCCTATCCGAGACGAGTGGGATCTGATCATTATCGACACCAATCCGTCGGCCAGCACGGTCAATATCAGCGCGTATTTGGCTGCGGATCAGCTGCTGATTGTCTGCGCCACTGACTATCTCTCTGTTACCGGCCTGCGGCAGCTGTTCGAGATCCTGAAGGATCTTCAGGGCGACTTCGAGGACTTTGCTCCCGATATCAAGGTTGTTCCGAACCTGTTCGATGTACGCGAAGCCATGGCTCAGACGAGCCTTGGTACGCTTAGGCAGAGCTATGGCGACTACCTTTCCAATACGGTCGTGCGGAAGAATGTTGACCTCAAAGAAGCACAGAGCCTCGCCCAGGCCGTGTGGCTTTATAACCGCAAATCGCCCGCGAGCGAGGATATTGTCTCCCTCACCGATGAGCTGCTGGCCGATGGAGCGCGTCAATGACCATCAAAACACGGGAACCTGATGATCGCTTCAAGGCTCAGGTCCCTGACTTCAAACTGAAGACGCGGTCCAAGTACCGCACCTGGAGGGGCGACCCGGACCAGGAGCCGCCGATCGTGGTCCCCATGGAGGGAGCGCCTGAAGCAGTGGCACCGGCAGAACCGCAATCACTCCCAAAGGCTCAGGAACCATCAGAAAACGATCAGAAAACAGTCAGCAATCAATCTGAAAACGACCAGATAACGAAGGTTAAACCATCAGATAACGACCAGAAATATATCAGTGAACGATCAGAAAACGATCAAACAAAAGTCGTTTCGTCAGATAACGGCCAGAAAACTATCAGCAAACTGTCAGCCAAAGCATCAGTGAGCGATAAGAAAGCCACAAGAGAACGATCAGAAAACGATCAGAGAACAACCAGAACAATTGCGTCTGATCGACTTAGCTACTCGTCGCTTGTAGGGCTTCAAAAAATGCTGGTGGATTACTATTACGAGTCCATTCAGGCAAATGGCGGTGAGGTTACTCACGAGATCAGGTCAAAGGATCTTCAGGAGCTGACAGGAAGCAGCCCACAGACGATTATTGATGCCAATTATCAGCTGGCAAAAAGAGGGTATATTCATCGCGCAGAGCGCAAGGATGGACGTGCCGGCTGGACCAAATTCAGTATTGATCGCTCCGTCAAGGAAGAGATCCACAAACTGTTAATGATCAGGGAACGATCAGAAAACGATCAGGGAACGATCAGAAAACTATCCGCCAAACCATCAGACAAACGATCAGATGGGGCCCCTAGTAGTAGTAGTCTTTCTTCTTACTACTCTGAAGACGTTCCAAATCAATCCACCACCCCAACAACTACTACTGGCGAGAGCCCCCGCGGTTTGTCGACCGACTATGGATGGACGAGCCTTATCGACATTCCGACGGAGGTATCGCATCTGATCAATGAAAGCCATCTGCGGCAGCTGGCAAGGCACGGATTCACGACAGACGACATCGAGGTGGTGCAGTCGTCGCTCGACAACCTAGCCTTTGCTCTTAACATTGGGCAGCAGTACAAGAACCCCGCTGGCCTGTTCATGGCTGCGATGAAGCGAGACGGCTACCTGTCACCGGTCGAAAGCCCTGAATTTAACCGATTGCGCGCACGGCAGTTGATGGAGGCAGACAAGGCAAGGTTTGAGGCGGCAGTCCAAAGCGAAGTTCAGCGACTGGCCCACGAGAGGGCAGATCGGAAAGGTGCCAGCCTGGATGACGTGCCGTTCTAAGGCTCAAATTCCGCCGTGGAAGCCTCCACTTGTCAAAACTAGGCGAGAAGGCGGTCGATACCGAAAGATAGAGCCTAAGGGGCGTTTTGGATCTCAAGAGCACACTTTAAAGCCAGTTCCCGCTACAGACAAACATGAGGAATGCATGGCCATTCTTGAGGGATCTGATCCCAAAATTGAGGGTCTGGTCTTCAAAGCCTGGACGACGAAGGGCTGGGAAGACACAGGAATAGTGCGGTGTTTTAAGTAAGGCTACCGCACTATCCGCTAGGACCGCTAGAAAGTAACTTCGGAAAACACTGCGAACGCTTGCATGGGAGGCGTTGCCAAGTAGTCTGGCAGCATCTCTTGAAGCACCTGATCAAAAACTGAACGGAACTCGACATTCTCTCTGGAAAGTCTGACAAGTGCCTCTATAGATCCGCCGCTTACTGCCTTCTTTCGGTTCCACGTCCCCATGCGTCTTGTCGCCAAGCAACGGGTCAGGACTTCCTGGAAATCCAGTCCGAGGATTGCCTGGTCTCGAGCCTCCCTCAGTTCCTTGGCTTTTTGAATCTGAGCCTCTTCAGCGAGCCTTCTAGCCTCCTTCTCAGCCTCAACCGCAGCAAGATCGCGCTGGAACTCTTCCGTGGATCTGCGGGCCTCTTCCGCTCTTTGTTCGATGATATCTGGATGCTCTGGAGACTCACCAGATGCCCAGCGAGAAACCAGGGAAGACCAATTTTCGAGCAGAATCCTCTCGCCTCTGTTCTCACGAAGAGCGGAAAGCCATGTCCCAAAATCAGCCAGCTTATTGGGACCGTGCTCATCAATAAATCCTGCCGCGAGCACTTGAATTGTGCGGTACGAGTCAGGACCAGGGATGTGGGTTTTGCCGTTGCGATATCGGTAGGTAAAAGCAGGCTCCACAGTCTTTTTCACCAGCTCAAGGAGGGTATATTCAAAGTCCGCCCTGGTTGGATCCAAATCAAACGCTGATCCACCTACCTCAAACTGGTGGATGGGTGCCCGGCCCGATTGTTTCACACACCCACTTGTTTCATTAATAGCTGTTTCACTAAGAACTGTTTCACCGGCAATTTTTGCACCCTGGATAGCAGAAGGGGCCAGGCTTTCGGACCCCCTCCCGAGGTTCCCGTTTGGGGTCTGCGAGGTTCCCGTTTGGGGTCTGCGAGGTTCCCATTTGGGGTCTGTTGATATCGTTGAGTAATCTACGAGGTTCCCGTTTGGGGTCTGTTGATATCACAGAGTATTTTGCAAATCGCAGTGCCGGGCAGTTGAAGTCTTTGACCACTTCCTTGGTGTAAATTATAGAGTCAATATGGCACCATCCGTAGCTTTTTCGGGCTATCAGGAAGCGCCACAAGCCTACATCAACTGTATGATGTATCCGAAGGAGTCTGGTTTTCTGGAAGCGGAAGTCTTCTGAGCAGATCATTTGCTTTGCACGAAGAAGCTGAAGATATTTACGTGCTGAGTCAGACTTAATGTCCAGAGCAAAGGCTATTTCAGATTCAGTAGGATGCTCAAAAGTGCAGAGGGAGGCTAGGTAGAGCCAAAGAAGCTTTGCCCTGTATGGAATATCGAGATCCAGTAACAAGCGCGGTGCCTCAACATACCCATAATCCTCTTCAGAATAGGCGTGAGCATCATTGATTCTCGAATCAAGGCAAGCAAGGACTCTGGATTCCCATAGATGTGGCTTTATGATTGGGTTATGCGGGATATTGTAGCTTTGAAAAACACCCTTCCAGTAGTACGGGTCTGTGATATGAATCAAGACCTTCTCATTCAACGGATCTGTGCTAAGGAAGTCAAATACAACCATTCCCCTGACCTGGAGTGAATTAAGAAGCTCACTCACATTCTGCGGACTCATTTTTGCAGTCTTTGCCAGCTCCTTTTTCGTCGGGTTCTTCCTATCACCAATCAAACACAGGCAGATCATAAGCCATTTTTCATCAGCCGGTATTTTTGCTGTAATAAGGAAGTCAAAGATTTTTCCGTAACGACCAAGCGGGCGCCCATTGGAACCTATTCTTCTGAAGGCTTCCGCATGCTCTCGGATACGCTTATACGCTGGGTTCGTTATTAGTCGGACCCCGTTAGGTCCTACCGAGGCGGCCTCATCATTACGGACATCTGAATTTTCACTCTCTGACATACTCCGCGCTCCTTGCTCGGTATAGCATGTTGCAGCGGGAGTGGCTTTGTTATATCCTCAACCTGTAATAGTTGTGAGGTTGGAGCCACTCCTGGCCACGTTGCTGGGTTTAAGGTTTCAACCTTTAGTTTTTGTGTCATTCTCGAAGCCTCGCATTTATTGTTTCGTGTTCCTAAATCGCCAAACTTTACCGCTGAACTAGGAAGCTCCTGACCAAGCAGGATTCGTAACCGATATGCCCTTTACCTCCTTTCGCTATCGTTGAATGCCAAATCTGTCAGCGGTATGAGCGTGAACTTTATCGAAACACCCGAGGTCGCTAATCTCTATGAGATACGCACCTGCCCAACTTTGAGAGTTTATGCTGAGTTCTTTCACAAGCTCTGCGGACGCGAATGCGAGACGGGACGCCATAAGCACTCCAAGAAATGATTCCATAGATGAAGACAGTTTCCGCCATTATAGCGGATTTCCTTGCCGTGGAGATCACTTTTTGTGCGGAATAGTGTTCTCATCGCATCCCGCCTAGCTTGCCCCAACCTGGGCGCACGAACTCCTTTAAGTGACCAAAGGCCACTCGAGGGTTGGTGTCAAAATGGCATTAAACAGCGATTGATGATTTACGGCTTGAAAGCAGCACTGGAAGCGCTGCAAAGAAACCGTGAGCGCACACGATAGCTAGCAGGACCAGCCCGATACGACGAAGGTCTTCGATGTCCCCAAGCCGCTCAACAACCGACGCTGATTTGGAATCAGCGACCAGTCGACGCTCGGCCAGCAGCTGGTTTTCCAGCTCTGTGACCTCGCTTTCGAGCGCTTTGATATCGTTCTGGACCTTGGCGCGTGCAGTTAAATATGTGGCGGGAAGCTTGTTGCGTTCCGTAACAAGCGCGTTCAGAGAGTCTTTCTTTCGCTCGATCTGCGATTCCAAAGTTGTGACACTCAGGGCATTGCTGACCCGGGTTTCAACGAGCTGGGTGGTCCCTGACTCGATGTCGATATGCATCACTAGAAAGCCAAGAACAATGAAAAGGGTTCCGAGCACGCAGAGACCGAGCTTTCTGAGGCCCGCTGCCGGGAACGCCCAGAGCACGACGCCCGCAACTTCGCTCATTATTGCCCAGAAGATCGCGTCAACCGTCATATGCCCAGCTCGTGCCTGGAATATCACCAACGCCACCAAGCAAACCGCCAACCCAACGCCTGAAAGCACCCCCTGCAATTGGGCTTTCTCTGTGCTCATTTGCACTTTTTTCGGTGCGGGAGTCGACGACCAGGAGAACCGGGGTTTGTAACCAGTTTCGGTTAACGTGACGGCCGGGGGCGCAACAAAACCAAGTGGTGGCGCAACATCGGTAGCGGCCGGCGGTGTGACGATCAGAGCGGCTGCGGGTGCAACATTTACGGTCGTTACTGGGGTGGGCGTTGCGGGCGCCGTAATATTATCTATCTGGTCATTTTTATCCTGATACAGCTCTGAGGCCAGACCGGTAGGGACCGCATCTTGTGGCGCCACATTTAAGCCTGTTGCGGGAGCATCGCTTGTTACGGGAGCTATATAGGCATCGGATGAGGCGCCGGCATCAGTATGAGCGACCTCAAAAGTGATGTTGTTTTTTGGACGGGGAAATTCGATCACGCGCCCATAGCTATCCGACCCGGTCTGGGCTACTGGTTCCATAACTGAAACTTCATCCGTAGAGGACGCATGAACTTTGGATTTCGCCCTGGTCTTGCGGCGTGGATTGAGGACGTCGTGCAGGGCTGCTGCGTGAGCTTCTTCCGGAGAGAACTTATGTTTATTGATGTACCGACTTTTGTATGTCCGTAACTTACTTTTTTGTGACTGCGTTAAACCTTGCTGTGAATCCGCGTGATTGCTAGACTTTTCCATAGCTTACATTTCCTTTTCTGTAGAAAAAGGTTTTGTGAGTTAGTTACTGCGAAAGTTGGCGCTTTCGCAGTAACGCTACTAACAATTGTAACACACCCGTTCAGAAATCCCACGACCAATCGAGTTAATTTTTCAATTCCGTAACAAAAAAATCACCCATGAACATAAAATATACAAGAAACAAAATTTCGGATGCGAAACTTTGAAATTTCACAAATGAAACAAAAAAATTTCATTTACGGATCTTGCCTGATATGACACATAGCTATAACATAATAGATAGCACAGGAGAAAGATTATGCCGCGACACAAAAACCGAATCACGATAGGAAACAACAAAGGTGGTGTCGGAAAAACTACAACAACTGTTGAATTGTGTGCGCATGCGGTATATCAGCGGAAAAAGACCCTAATTGTTGATGCAGATCCACAAGCCAACGCCAGCCGCATCTTTCTTGGTTACAAACCTGGTGCAAAAGATACAACCCTGTTCGACGTGCTTTTGGGAGAAGCCGATGTCACAGATGCTTTGAAAAAAGCCACAGATAACTGGCCGGGAGTTTATGTGCTACCCGGTTCGCAAAAGCTGGAGTCGGCACATAAATTCCTCGAGTCGGAACCCGGATGGGAGACCGCCCTGGATGAGATAATTGAAAGCATCGAAGATAACTTCGACCTTATTCTAATCGACTCCCCACCCGCGCTGGGACTTCTGACGAAAATAGCGATCCGGGCAGCTAATAAGGTTTTGATCCCGACAGATACATCCATCTACGGCGAAGAAGCTGTAACCAAAATGTTTGCCCTGATCGAACACATTGAGAAGAAGACCAAGCACAAGGTCGAGCTCGTGCGGGTGGTCCTGGCAGCCATGCAAAAGGGTGGGGCGTATGCGACACGCGAAGCTCTCAGTAAGCTGAAAACCGAATACGGTGACTCGTTTCTGCCAATCGAACTTCCACATACTGTCAAAGTGATGGATGCGCAAAGAGCAGCGGTTCCAAAAGCTGCTGCACAAATCCTGCAAGATGATCACAAATTATACACCGGATATAAGCAACTGCTTGAGTCCATAATCTAAGGAAGGGTCCAGAATGTCTGACAAAGAACAAGCGAAGGAACTGTTCGACGCCGAAGACAACTTCACCATCAAGAAGAAGAACGTCAAATCAGGAGCCCTGGCCCGCTCTAACGAAGCGGAGAACGAAGGAGCAGACTCGGACGACGACTCAGCTGAAGGTAAATCATCGAGGTTCGATGTTAAATCGCTGTTCAGCGAGGAGGTGCCTGAAACTCGCAGTGAAGTTGTTGGATCGGTGCGTCTGAAGCCTTCCACTCGTAAGAAGCTAAAGAAGATCGTGGCGGATGAAATCCGTAGGGGCCGCAAGGTGTCCGAAACCTCCCTAATCTCAGAAATTCTCGAAAAAATCCTCTGAAACGGTGGCAGGTAGCCGACTACAAATAATGCTGGGTGGTATCGAATTTTGAGCGGCAATCAAACTGAGGCTTTGGGTTTGACGTTGATGATGCTATCCGGAGGGCTACTGATCTGGGGAGGAAGGTATAAAGCTGGACTCGTCATCTACCTTATTTCAGCTTTTGCCCTTCTTTGGAAGGTGTCAGAGCGGATACCCATGCCTGCGACGATCGTGTCCATTGTTGGACTCATTGTGTTCAGTCTGTTCATTCTTAGACGCGAAAGACGGGCTCGCAGCAACTAGCTCTTTATTCGAGAAGAGGGCGCGTGGAGTCTGATTCGGATCTCTGCGCGCACAAAAAGATCATTAGTATGGATAAAGGGCATTCCGGGGCTGCCCCCTTCCGGGCGAACACGAGTTTTTTTCAAAACGGCTGCCACGCCCCGGAGCCTCCCCACTTTGATCTTTGCGATCAGGAAAAACACCAACTTTCCAAGTCTAAACACAGTAACGCCAAGAAACAGAAGGGCATACAAGGCCAGCATCGTCCGGTTGCAGGTCATGACCCACATAGTAATTTCCTCATAGACTGTTTTGTTGCATATCTTCTGCGCGGCGAAGAACACTTAGCGCTCGCCGATAAAAGACCGCACGCCTTGCGCGCTCGCGCGACTGCCAACGTGATTTCAACATGAAATGGAAAGCCCGAAGAATCAACTTCTTCAGCTCACAAATCACGTATTCAAGCTTTAAGTCCAGGATGAGGGCTTGCTGCGTGCGTTTCTGTTCAATGCGGGGAACGAGATTAATCACATGCATGGCTTGTCTAATGCCTCATGTCACAGCTGGATGGGCGCCGCAGGTGGATCAAAGTTTGCTTCATAAAAGCATCCGGTTTCGTGCCGGTCAAGCGTTATAAGTTACAAAGATTTACGCTGTTTAAATCGAGACTTCAGCCGATGTTCGTGGTGCGCGTTTTGCTGGCTTTCCTCGCGCATCATCGAGGAACGTCTTGCAGCTTTGAGAGGTACAGAACCACCCATGGCCGCCTTTAGGTCTGCCTGTTTCTTTGTCTTTCCTCTGATACCGTCTTAACGGTGCCGATTGACAGTTAGGGCAGATATGGACTGGAGATTCGACAGGTTGTCCATTGTCATCGTCCATGAAGTGCTTGCAGCCTTCGGTGGAGCAGGCCCAAAGATATCCTTTGCCTGTCTTGCGCTTGTAGCGGCGCATCAAACCCGTTCCGCATTTGTGGCAAGCAAAGTTTTTTCGTTCGACAGGTCTATTGTCGGCATCGTCCATGAATGTTTTGCATTCAACCTTTGTACAACACCAGAAAGGGGATTTTCCCGCAGGAGAATAGCGGCGCAAACCGCTCTGACATTTAGGGCAAGGGAATCGGGGCTTAACCGCGCCGCGGCTTCCCAATGCTTGCATATCGGCCTGCAATTGCTTGAAGGATGGCTCAACTACATTAATGTAACTGCATTTGCCGCTGGCGATGACATCCAGTTTTTCCTCGAGATTGCGTGTAAAAGCGAAATCCATAAAAGCAAATCCGGCATTTACGAGCTGGTCGACGAGCAGCACGCCAGTCTCGGTTGGTTCCAGGAGTCGCTTCACTTCAAGAAGGTAGCCTTTACCCATTATGTTCTGCATGATTGACGAATACGTTGCGGGTCTGCCGATCCCTTCGACTTCCAGTTTGGCTATAAGGCTCGCCTTTGTAAATCGTGGAGGTGGCCTGGTTTCCTTGCGAAGCAGCCTGCCGGAATCAGCTTGCTTCGCCGATCCGATGCTGAGCAAAGGCACCTGGCCATTGTCTTCAGAGTCGCTTTCGGATCTATCCTTCACCGCATCCCTGGCTGTCAGAACGAGCCACCCTGGTTCGATCAATTTGCGGCCCCTGGCTTTGAACTCAAAGGTTTCGGTGCCTTCAGTTGCTTCGAGTGTGACAGTATTCACTTGGTATTTGGCGTCGGCGAGCTGCGAAGCGACGGATCGTTGCCAGATCAGACGATAGAGAGCGCGCTGCTGGTCGTCTTCGCCCGCTTCTCGAACTTCGATGTGAGTTGGCCTGATAGCCTCATGAGCTTCTTGCGCATCCTCCTTGGCCTTAAAGCGGCGCGGCTTTTCTGGAAGCAGCCAGCCCTGGCTCTGTGCGAAGACCCGAATTTCTCTAACGGCGTCTTCGCTGAAGTTCACGCTGTCTGTTCTGATGTACGTAATCGCGCCTTGTTCAAAGAGTCTTTGAGCGAGCCTTGACGTTACCTCTGGATCAAGTTTTAAGCTCACGCTTGCTGCCTGCAGGAGGAGCGATGTTGAGAATGGAGATGGCGGCGGCTCTTTCATCTGACCGTTCCCGGAATCTATGACACGGAAATGGCGGCAGGCAGCCGCTCGAGTCGCCAGAGCTTCATCGAGAACGTAGGGCTTTTCCTCAGCTATGAACGGTTTGGTATTCCACTCAGCTTTCCACGCCTCGCCATCAAACACTACGACGGCTCCGAAATGAATCGTTTTTTTGAACGACTTGATACGCTTCTCCTGGTCGACGACCAGCCGCACCGCTGGGCTTTGGACGCGGCCAGCCGAAAGGGACATGCCGAGCATGTCAGAAACCATCGGCGATACCAAATACCCGTAGATGCGGTCGAGAGCCCGTCGAGCTTCCTGTGCATGCACGAGTTCATAGTCGAGCTTTCGAGGCTTGGCGAGTGCTCCATGAACCGCACCGTGCGTGATTTCGTCGAATGTGATGCGTAGGTACTTTGATTCAGTGAGCCCTAGAGCTTCTTTCAGGTGCCACGCAATCGCTTCGCCTTCGCGATCGGGGTCTGTTGCAAGGTAGACCATCTCAGCATTGCGCAGCTCCTTTCGGATGCGGTTGACACGCTCCTCGCCACCAGGGAACGTGCGGCCTTGAATGGAGGCTGGTGGGATAAATTCGTAGTTGAGCTTGAAATTATGCCGATCAATTCCCAGGTCATTCCGAGGAAGATCACGGATGTGACCCACGCTTGCCATGACCTTCCAATCGCTGCCAAGAATTGATTCCAATTTTTTAATCTTGTTCGGACTTTCGACCACCATGAGTTTCATAAGCATTCCCTTCCGGTCAGAAAACGATAGCTGGGTTGCTCGTTACGGTTTTATCAACAGCGGGCGCCGGACTCTCGCCGGAGGAATTGTTACCAACGGAATTCGGAGGAAGAAGCAGAACAGGCGCATTTTCCATTGATCGCTTGGCCTCTCTTTTGGGTTTCAGAACTTTAAGCGTGACCGGTTCCGTGGAATCGGCTGCCTTGTCGAACTCGGGCTTGGGACCGTTCCCGATCTGAATTGAAGGAACAACGGGGATTGCTTTCGCATTTGCCTCAGCACTAGCAAGAATTTTCTCAACATAACTGGGCTTTCCTGTCTGATCCGGCTTGAATCCGCGCGTAAAGTTTCCTGAATAGTAACAGGAGAAAGCCGCGTTCAAGGCTGCTTGCTGCTCAGGAGTGCGTTTGGAAGCGCGCACATAGCAATCTTCGAGGATTTTTGAGCCTATGCGAAGGCTTGTGCATGGGTCAAATGCCTGCTCATAAGTGATTTCGTATCTCGGGAGGTTGTAGCGGTTGACTTGCGCAATGCCTACGGAGAAATTCCAACCGTCCGAAGCAAGCTGCCTGGCCGTGGCCAAAGCTTCATCAAGACTGCCAGGCTGCCGAGCCAAGCGACCGCCTACAACGCCTATTGCATAAGGGTTGTAATCAGATTCCACGTTAACGACTGCCGCCATAGTCTGTGGGGATACGGTTGGGGCGCACTCGTGCGCGAGTGCTAGGAAATCCAGCATATGTTCGTACCTCCTTTTATTCAGAAGCTTCTAAAACCAATGCGGCATTGTCCAATGAAAATGCGAGACAAAAAAAATAACTCTGACAGTGTCAGACCGAGAGAGGGTGGGCTGAGCGTTTTTTTCGGGAAAAAAGTGATATTTCATCTGAGGCAAGATTCGGTAATTTCGTTGTTTTGCAGGTAATAACTTGATGTCCATAGAAATGGGAGTCGAACAAAAAAAACCATGACAGTGTCAGAAGCCAAGCCGGGGTTTGGATATCGCGTGCAAGTCTTGAAGAAAAGTGGTTGTTTTATACTCTGTTTTGCTGCTGTTATATAGGTGTGAAATCCTTGAGGCGCGTTGAAGTAAATAGACCCCGCAGAATATTTTCGCCAGGAAGGTGATCATCAATGATTCCATCCTCTCAAAGATGGACGAAGCGCAATTCGATCGCGTGGCCGTAAAGTGTAGATGGTCAGAGCGGTCGCTGAATGTTGCAAAGGCTTTGATAGTTGAGGCCGCGTCATTATCCGAAGCGGCGGCGGCACACACAATGTCGCCTCAGCAGGCAAATGTGATTCGCGCCCGATTCCTGGCCAAGGCTGAAAAAATGCGCGTGGAAGAATTCATGCAGCGCGAGAAGCCGAGGTTTGGGTCGGCGTTTTTACCTTATACGAAAGGGATTCAGACTCTTCGAGACTGCGGTTACACGATTAAGCAAATAATCTCCTTTCTCGAGGAAAACGGTGTTTCTGTCTCGCGGTCGGCTGTCGAGGCATTTTTCAGGCACAGGAGCAAGCGATGAAATCCCAGGTTCTGGCAAATCAAAAGGGAGGGGTGGGAAAGTCTGCGGTCGCTGTTCAGATGGCGTATTTCTTTTATCTCCTTATGAACAAGCGTGTTCTTGTGGTTGATCTTGACCACCAAGGCAACACTTCAAAAGCCATTGCAAAGAGCGGCCTTGCGGCTGTATCCCGCATCTCAGCCAGTCAAATTTTGACATCCAAAGACGTTTCGATAGAAGACGGAGCATTTGTCGTAATCTCAGCTGACGATGAGCTGCGGGATTTGGAAAAACAGGGAAGCAGGCATAATGAGTTTGCAAATAACTTTTACTCTTTTCTAAAGGCCATGGACCAGAAATTCGATATTTGTCTCATTGATACAAACCCTAACCCGGACATTCGGCAGCTTGCTGCCCTCGTTGTTTGCGACTTTGTATTGTCACCTATTCAACTGAACCAGGAAGCGATTGACGGTATCGGGGATCTTTTGAACCATGAGCGGACAGGCATCCGCAAAATCAAGGCAGCGATCAATCCAAAGCTCGAGCTCATCGGCATTCTGCCAAATATTGTCGAGCCTACACCGTTCCAGCGTGAAAATCTCACAGAGCTTTCTGCCCATTTTGCTAGGCTTCTGATTCCGCTGCAGAGCGGCGGCTTCGCAGCGATCAAGAAAACTACGGCCATACCCGAAGCCCAGGCTGCAGGCTTGCCCGTCTGGAAGCTTGGTAAAACGTGCGGTCGGGAAGCGTGGACGCATATCAGGCCAGTGTTTGAGAAAATCGCCGCAACTATGGGAGTTCACTAATGGCACTCGATCTTTCGGCACTCAACGAGAAACCTTTTGCGCCGGTTGGTCCGGCCCTGCCGCCATCGTCGATGGGCAAGCCACTCGATATTCCACTGGCCGACATCGAAGAAGATCCAGACCAGCCTCGTAAGGAGTTTTCCGAAGAGGCCATGGAGGAGATCACAGCCAGCATCAGGGTGCGGGGGGTGAAGACGCCGGTATCCATACGCTCTCATCCAAGCAAGCCGGGGAAGTGGATGCTGAACTATGGCGCCCGCCGGTATCGGGGTTCTCTTGCTGCAGGTCGCAGGACCATACCAGCGTTCGTCGATGACGCTCATGACGATTATGACCAGGTTATTGAGAATATTCAGCGCGATGACCTAAAGCCTATGGAACTCGCTCTGTTTATTAAAAAGCGCCTCGAGGCCGGCGACAAGAAGCAGGAGATCGCGAAAAATCTAGGCAAGGACGGTGCGGCAATCACCCACTATCTGGCGATGATTGACCCGCCTGGCTGCGTGGAAGAGGCATACAGGAGCGGGAAATGTGTCTCGCCCAAGACGCTGTATGAGCTCCGTGCTCTGTATGAGAAATATCCTGCTCAGGTTGAGGCGTGGTGTGTCGATGCCCTTGAGATCACCCGGAAGTCGGTCGCTGATTTGGCAGCCGATTTGGCAGACAGAAACGGCCAAGCGCCTGGAGTTGCAATAGACGCTGATGACGGTCCTGGGGTTTCCGGCAGGCAAAGGGCCGAATCAGGCCAGAACCGAATCCCTGGATCGGACGAGTATAAGGGAGCCCAGGAATCAGGCAGCAGTGTCTGTGGCGATCCAGAGAGCACCACGCGAGTCAGGAAGGGTGAGGACGGAGAGCGCGACGGCAGCCCTAAAAAGGGTCTGGAGAAGCCCACATTCTCGCCGGAAGGGCGTCCGTTACTTGAACCAACCCGTATCAGCAAACCCCTTCTTGTGATCGAATACGATGGACGAGCGGCGAATGTGTTGTTGAATCTTCGACCCAGTGCACCGGGCCTTATACACATCCGCTTTGAAGATGGCACCGGGGAGCAGGAAGTCGAAGCCAGGGCCTGCAAAATCAGCTGTCTAACAGAGGCCCCCTGACCGCACGCCTAATCGAAAGGGGACGATGCTCTCCTGTCTCCCGCGATCTCATGGAAGTTTGTCCTTTGCTCCTCAAGGAAAAGGAGCACGGATTTGGTCATGACCAAGAAATTTGCAAGTTGAATGGGTAGCGCAGGATAGGCCAAGCGCCGGTGAATTACACGCGTAGTCGGATTGACCCCTTATTTCAGGTGTCGACTTATGGAGAAAGAAAGCCCTTATCTGAATGTGTACCTCGGTTCCCTCAAAAAGCCGTGGAGTGACTACTGTGAAACCCTCGGAAAAAAACCTGGCGCAGCTTTGAAAGAGGCCATACAGAAACAGCTCGAGAATGTGAAATCGCAGCCCGAGCCCTTGCGCCAGGTCCAATCGTCTTCAGATGATCAAACCAAGCTGCGTGTTGAGATTTTGCTGACCCCATCGGAAAAGACTGCAATCAAATCTCGAGCAAAGCTCGAGCGTTGCTCACAGCGCCGGTGGATCATAGACGCGATCCGCGCGGGGCTTACGAGGGAGCCACAATTCGAGATGAAGGAAATCGAAGCGCTTGGCGAGTCGAACTATCAACTGCTTGCCATCGGTCGCAATTTGAATCAGATGACCAAGGCCATGAATGAGGGATGTCGTGACCCCTCTGTTCTCGAGTCCATCCAGAGCTTGCGAAGGCTCATCGACGCACACACAGCAAAGGTTAGCGATGCCATCCGAGCAAGCCTTGAGAGGTGGAACATTGAATGACAAGGTCAGAGATTGAGCAAATCATTATGACTTCGGGTGAGCGCCTTTATTCCCGGCCATCGACTGGCAAGAGGCAGCGTAATATCCGTAGTGGTGAGCATACTGCTTCGTTGAAGCCAGTGCCCAGGAGAGACCCCACAGGCATACGGGAGATGATTTCTCGAACGGCAAGAATGTCGCCCGAAGTCATGGTTAAGATCTCGGGCGGTGGCCGGAATATGAGGCATATCAAGGCTCATTTCGACTACATATCGCGCGACGGGAAAGTTGCAATTGAGGATGAAAATGGTGATATCTACCTTGGCAGGGAGTCTTTAAAAGAGCTCAGGGATGCCTGGGCCAAGGGAGGGATAGGCATTCCTTTGGAGGGTGAAGGACGGAAAGAGGCATTCAACGTTGTCCTGTCCATGCCTCCTGGTACTGACAGGGAAGGCGTAAAGGCTGCCGTTCGTGGCTTCGCTTCTGAGCAATTTCGGAATCACCAGTACGCTTTTGCTGCCCACGAGGACGAAGATCACCCCCACGTTCACCTAACGATTAAAGCTATGGATCGCCATGGTATTCGGCTGAATCCGCGCAAGGGTGACTTGCGATTCTGGCGCGAACAATTCGCCAGGAAACTGCGCGAGCAGGGGATTGAGGCAAATGCAACGCCACGGCGGGCACGCGGCGTGGTCCAAAAGGCCGAGAAACAGGCACTCAGGCACATGGAAAACGAGTTCAAAGAAGGAAAACGGCAGGTCCCCCCCCGTTCGTTTCAGGCTCAGAGGCAGGACGCGGAGCTGGAAGCAGATATCGGGACGAAGCATCTAAACCCGCTGCATGATCGCATCAGCTCGGTACGGAAGCAGACACTAAAGGCATACGGGGAGATTGCCAGAACATTGGCTGCAGGGGATGATGAAGACAAGCGGCTGGCTCTGGAGATCGTGCGGTTTGTACAGACCATGCCGGCGACCATAACAAAACACGAAGAACTTGTGCAGAGGCTGCGGGAGAAGAAAAACATGCATGCCGAGCCCGAAAAAACAGGAATTCCAGGACACGACAGAACAAAGCCCGGCGTTGATTATAGTCGATGACGAGGAAGGGAGGGCTTAGCCCCCCTTGCCCCTTGGGCTATTGCAGGGATTCAGTTTGGTGGATGGAGCCGTTCCTGCTGTAGTCGTTGTACTCGGCCTCAGCAGCCGCGTACCTGTCAGCTTCAACCCAGAAGCCGCCGCGTTCGGGAGTGCCGACATAGCGAGGCGGTTTGATGTTTGTGGTCTCATAGTAGCTTCTACAATAGCCTGGAAGCTCGCCCCTGATATACCTATCCTGAGCCTCCGCCCCTTCCTTCCAGACGATGAGATTCGCATTCAGGGCTGCATAATCGCACCGATCGGTGCCATTGGTGATGGAGTCCACAAGCGAGGCCATTTTAGGGTCTTCTGTGGAGGAAGGGCAGAGGTTCAGAAAGTTTTTGCGTGCTTTCAGCGTGTCAGAAAGCTTCCACCTTTGGATGCTGAAATAGCGTCTGATAGCCGATCGGCATTCTCTCGGGCGCTTGCCCGTGGAGAGACAAAGAATTGCCTCACATGCGGCCTTTGTATCACCCGTGAACATGGATAGGGCTGGTGCCGAGGCGAATAATGTCGCGGCCAGAACGGAGCTGAGTGCAAAACGATTCATAACCACCTCTTATCTTTGAAAAATCTCGATGTCCACCCTGCGATTGGCTGCCTTTCCCATAGCTGACACGTTATCCGCAACGTAATCACCGGCTGACACATAGTTGACTGAAATGATGGCTGGCGACACTCCCTGGCCGATCAGGTAGCGCTGCGCATCCAGGGCGCGAATTAGCGCGACTTTCTCGTCAACGGCGCTGGGCCGCTTGCCGTCCGTTCGTCCACGCACTTCAACTCGGCGCGCTTTAGCGAGGAGGGGTAGCAGGCGAGCCTCCTCATCAGGGTTCAGCCGGAACCTCGTGCCCTTGGATGGGAAATAGATGCTAATCGTTTGCGACTCGGGGGCAGGTTGCATAGCGAGCGGATCCAAAACGGGGCGGGACTGTTCCTGGCGCAGCCTAGCTTCCGTCTGTGCCAGCTGCTGACGTAGAGCAATAACCTCCGCAGTTTCTGCATTATTGATCGGTTGCCGATTCGAGCCATCAACAACCGGCGGCTTTGGGGCCGAAGCGCATGATGCCAAAAGAAAGAAACCTGCTAGAGTTGCTGTGGTACGCATTATCAAACTCCTATATTGAATATTCTTTGAATCAAGATTCTCGTTGAGCACCGAGTCATCGGGTGCGTTCAGCGGTTCGCTCGACGACAGGCCGTGCAGGTTCCTGCTGGGTTTTGGATGGAGCAGACTTGTCGTACATAGGCACGACAGGAACCTTGTTCGCTCGCTCGCGAAGGGCTACGCGCTCGCCCACGGCGGCTTTCAACGCTTCCCGCTGTGCTGGGTTTTTCACCTTTGCATCAATTAAGGATGAGGCAACTGCTTCCACAACCTTGGCTTTGTCGGACTTCTGAGCCTCCCAGGTATTGCGCATGGTCGTGATTTCTTCTTTTCCAACCACTTTGCCGGCTTTGTCGCGCACCAACGTTTCAACGGTGACCGGGGTATTGCCTTTAAATTCCAGCTTGATTTCGTCTCCGCTTTTCACGTTTCCTTCGGACATGGCACGCTTCAGGTCAATGCCCCAGACAGTTTTCTCTCCCTTGGCCGTGGCCAATGTTACAAAGTAGCTCTGCTTTTCATCTGGATCGTGATTGAAGTTGGCCTGGCCATGATCCAGAACCTGCCCTTCATAAGCGCGAGAAGGGTTTTTACCCTTAAGACCGGAACGCTGAGCCTGGGCATGCTCCCTGGTCTCGGTGTCCTTCAGGCTTTTTGAGTGCGTCAGTTCTTGATTATCACCCACATGCGCAATGCTATTCTGGAACGTGCGATCACGCCTGCCTTCGAGAAGTTCCAAGTCCTGTTCAGTTGGCTTAAAGCCGCGGACGTCGATGCCGCGAAGGGTTGCCTCCATCCAGACCTGGCGTTTGAAATCCGGATGACCCGAGACGCTGATTGTTTTCCATCCCTTCGCATCGGCCATAGCCGCCATAGCCTTTGCAACGCGCTCATCATTCGATGCAGACACGAGAGATTCGCCTTTATCCTTAAATGCCACCTTGGACGGTTGTTCTTTGAAATAGAACCTGGAGCCGGCGACACGAAACTGGTTATGGACCTGATCCATCAGCTCCACTTGGCGACTTTGCTCATGTGCGTCGACAGCCTGGTTTTGAAGATCACCGACTTCCGGCTCTCTTCCCAGCACCGATGTGACGACGTTTGTTTCATCTGGAGTGTCGAGATTCAGCGCGGTTTTCCTGAGCGTTTCCTTGAGAGTGGAAAGGCGCGCATCTTCCTCCGGCGCCAGGCTTTGTTCATTTACAAGAATTTCGCCGTGGTTCATGGCTGCTCTCGTGTTCCTGGTTTCAGCAGAATCATTACGTTCATTCATGATAATGGCTCCTGAAAATTAAATGCGGACTCTTCAAATCTAAATTCACTGCGCGGCTGCGCTTTTGGTTGAATTTTCTGGTTTGCCAAGAACGCTCAGGTCCAGCGCAAACTCACTAGGGTAGGTGTCTTCAGACGCGGGAGTGGAAGACTCTATGCTCTCGAATTCCAAAGCTGCGAACACTTCCGACTCATCCATTATTCCGTCGTCGGGTGCTGAAAACTCCTCGATCATTGCCACCAGTTCGTCTTCAGAAGGCTCGACTTCATCTGGATCCCCTGTATCGGATATAGGGACTAGCTGCCGAGCTAAACCATTATCCTTATAGGAGACGAGGTCACTGACCGGACTGACGCCAGTAGAGGGTATATCCTGCTTGCTATCCACGGTGGATTGCGCACCTGTTTCTGCTGTCCCGAGCCCGTCCCCTTCACTCTCCTCGTAGTCATTGACCGCATCGAGAGCGTCAAAGAAGCCATTTACGAATGCTTCGACCTGCTCTGGTTCAATACCGTCGCCATCTGGCAATGGCACTTTGGAAAGATCCAAAGCCAGCGTGCTCAGGTCTATGCCTTTCGCCACGTCAGCCACTGTCGTTTCGCGCGAGCGGTCCTGCACAATTGCCTCGTGCAGATCAAAGTTCAAAGCAGGAATTGATACGGCGCATTCACCAGATCCCCAAGCGGCTTCAAGCTGCGCTTTTGATGGCAGCCTCCTGCCAAGCTTTGCGAGTGAAGGCGAAACAGACTTCAGGCGATCAATAAACACAGGGTCTGAAAAGTAATTGATCTTCGTACAGCGAATGGCTTTGGTGTTCTCGAGATTGATGATTTGCTCACGCTGGCTCATTTCCTTGAGTTCCTGGGGCATCATGAGAGCCCGCCTCTGATCGGATTCAGACTCACTGCGGCTGCCATCCGTTTTTCCGCCCAGCTGGCGGCTTTTTCCTTTGGCCTTAAACGTATAGTAGCCGAGCGCTTCTGAATATTCGTTCGCGTCACGCTGCTCCCGAGGGGTAAAGAAAATCTGACACGCATGGTTTGTGACAAGAGTTCGAGCATTTTCGCGCCCGTATCCTTTCGGGGGCTCAGCCTCAAGTTGTCCTGGCGATTGAATAATGGTCAGCATTCGGAGTCCGTAGCCGGCCATATACGAATTCGCCTTATCAATGATCCCGATCCTGCCCGGGGCGGTAAATTCATCGTTCAGCATGAGGCAGGTGTATTTGAGTTCAGGCGTTGAGTGCAGCAGCCGGTTGGTGTTGAGGTTCACAAGCTGAGTATAGAACATATTCAATAGCAGCTTGGCCTCTGCCAGCTTGTTGGCCGGAATGCCAAGATAGACCGACATTGGCCTTTTGCGGACGTCTCGCAAGTCGAAGTCATTGGCGCTGGTTGCCGCGTCTACGATAGGGCTGGCCCAGATGGTCAGTGGGACATTGAACGTCGCCATGATGCTTGAAAGCGTGTTGTCGGAAGTTGAAGTGAATCGGTTCAAAGCATCAACACATTCCATAGTCAGCGGAGGCAGGCCAACTCCATCCCATTTGGTGACTGGCACCAGCTTTCGTGCCGTTTTAATGTTGGCGCCAGCTCCTTTGAGAAGTGTTTCGACCCGTTCGATATTGGCCTGGGGAATGTCCTTTAAGATCACTCCAGGTGCTTGATTGCAGAGGGTATCTGCTTCTTCTCTAGTGGTGCCGGAAGCCTCCATAAGGGCTTTTGAGACTCTGTCCCGATTTTTTCCGACATCATTCAGAGTGATTTCACCGAATTCCCTGTAGTTGCGGGATTTTACAATGTTTTGGATGTGGTCTTTGACCGGCAAACCTTTTCCAGATGACTGACGCAGCAGCTCGCCCATGGTACGCGGCAGGTTCGGCGTTTCGCAGAGATATAGAGTTAAGCCGAGGAAAAGGTTGCGTGCGGCATCATCGAAAAAAGAGTCCTTGCCCTCGCCAGGATAGAGCGAATAGCCAATTGCGAGAATATCCGTAACTCGAAGGCGCGGATTGTCGCTGATATATCCCAGCGGATTGTAACGATGCGTCCTGCCCTCGACCGGGTTGCCATCGGAATCCTCAGTGATCGAGAAAGGGTTGAATAGGTAAATCTCCTGACCCCATTTAGCACGGAACTTTGAGGTGATCAGGAAGTTCTCCAGTTTGACATCGAGGGCGACCACCGATTCGGGCCAGGCGAGCAGGTTTGGAATTACGATGCCGACACCTTTTCCGCTTCGAGTCGGAGCTGACAGCAAAATGAACTGCATGCCAGGGAACATCAGAAAGCGATTTTTCAGTTTGCCAATGATGACGCCCGTTGAGCCTAATAGTCCAGCTTCGCTGATCTCGCTGGCATTGGCGAATCGTGCTTCTCCATGCAGCGAGCGGACTTCCCGCATTGATGCGATTACGGCCGCGAGGGTTGACCCATGCACTACCACCGTCGCCACAATCGCAGAGACTTTGAGACGCTTGGCTATCGCGATATCGGCTTGATAGTGTTGCCAGTAAGTCATCCAAGTCCAGAAATCAGTTTTGCCGAAAGGGTTTGCCTTGCTGAACACGAAGAACAAAAACCCGGCAAGCCAGATGGCAGCTGCGGTGGCAACGATGAATAGAGCGATTCCAAGAACCCATTTCAGCCAATTTGGTGCGATCATATTCCGCTCCCTTAAGCTTTGAGCGTCCGCTTTTTCATGGGGTCATACCAGAGTTCCGTAATATGCCGACCGGAACCACCGGCAACATCGTTATGGACATGCACAATGACATCGACGACAAGGTAGAGCAGGCGGCGAACAACTTCATAGGGAAGCGTGCGCCCCTGACGATTCTGTAGGACCATCAAAGCGAGTCTTTCAAACGTCAGCTCGCACGACCCTGCGTGACAGCTGGTTATGCTGCCGCCGTGGCCAGAGGCAGCTACATTGATAAAGTCGAACGCCTCTCCGCCGCGCAACTCGGCAAGCAGAATGCGTGTGGGTTTCATTCGCAGGCAGCTTTTGAGCAATGAGGCGGCTGTAACCGCCGCATTGTCTTCCTCCTTCGCTTCGCTTGGGTAAAACAGGTGGACGTGGTTAGGGTGGCTTGGCAGAAAGAGCTCCGGAACGTCTTCAATCGTGATAATGCGCTGATCACTCGGGATTTCCTGCATCAAGGCTTTCATGAAAGTTGTCTTGCCGGAGCCGGTTTCCCCTGCGACGACAATGACCTTTTCCAGTTGAACAGCACGGCGCAAAAATTCAATGAAATTGCCTTCCTCCTTGAGATTTAAAAGCTCGCGTTCCTGCTTCGTCAAATCCCCGGTCAGAGGCTTGATGTGCTGGAAGAAGCCCTGCTTCTCATAGTCGCTCAGGGTTCGGATATTGAATGATGGTTTGCGGATTGTGATTGAAACCGTCCCATGCTCACAGGCAGGCGGCATCACAATCTGCACGCGCTCTCCAAGTGGAAGAATGGCAGATAGAATCGGGCGGTTTTCTGAAATGTCATTATTGGTAAATTTAGCCGTGGCCGTTGCCAGCGAGATCAGGTGGTCCTGAGTAAGACCTGGAGCCTCATGCCGTTCCCATACGCTTTGGCGCTCGCAGAACACCTCAAAGGGGCGGTTTACGCAGATTTCGGTAATTTCCGGATCTTCCATCCACCTTTTTGCAAATTCAAGGTGATAGTTGACCGAGGCGGCCCGGTTTATTCCAGCGATGTATTCATTGGGCTGCGACATCGTACACACTCGAAAAATCAAGGTCACGGGCAACGTAAATACCGACCTGCTCGCCCTGATTTTTGTAAAGGGTTGGTGGAATGTTGATCGTGTTCTTCAGAGCTTCCGCAGCCATGTCCTGGCCCGCTTGGCTTGTGCTATTGAAGTTGATTTGATTGTTGCCGCCGCCGGTTCCGTTGGATGTGACTCCCCGGGCCACGTCGTCGATCAGGCTCAACATGATTGCAGCACCAAAGCGCTCCCAAAAATGGGTATCAATGTAGCCAGGAACGCCTGCGCCTCCGAGCTGGTCAGTTCCCCCAGAGTCGAGGTTAATAAGGACGCCGTTGGGAGTTTTGATTCGGGTCCAGAGGACGCCTATCCGTGCCTGACCCTGCCGCATGTTCGACTTATACTCGCCAGAAGCTGTAGACCCGCGTTCGAGCAGCAAAACTTTGCCATTGTCGGAGTAAATATTGCGCGTGATAACGCAAGCCGTCATCCCAGGCACAGTTGAGTCAATGCGGGTTTGTAAGGCGCAGTCTATGAAGCTCCCTTTCGCAAGGATAAAGTTCCGATCGCCAAGCATGGTGGCTTTACGCATGGGTGTGCGTGTGCCAGAGAGCATTTCAGCCATGCCACCGCTCTGCTGGCTTAGTTCGTCGCCATTCGACGCCTGACCTCGTTGCGGGCCTTCGCCGCTACTCACACCACCGGAGGCGACTGGCAAAACGGGAGTTTCCTGTCTTCCTCCAATAGCCATAAGTGATGATCCTGCTTTGTCTAAAATTTGTGCAGAATTCCCATTCCCCATAGTCATGGAGCCGGGAAGGGCTGGGGCAGCAGCCAAGGCGTTCGCCGATCCGGGGAGCGGGTCGGGTGAGGTTGGCTGCGGAAGTGCAGGGGGCGGCTCGGAGAATGTGCGGGCCGGCACAGCGCTCGTGAGGTGCGAAACGTTCTGCTTCGCAGTCTCATTCTCCCTGGCTGAATTCGCTTTGTATTTCCAGTAGCCGACACCTATGGATGCACAAAGAAGAAGCAGCAGGCCGAGCACGATCAGGCCTCGCTTTGGCGTTGATAGCCCCGTGTTATTGACGCTTGGCATCCCGCGCTCTTCACCCGGCAGCGCCGAAACAACTTGCTCGTAAGCCTGGTTGGTTGCCATCAGTTATTCTCCCCCGATTTCAGAATCCGCTTCACTCCAGGAACTGTGGTCCCGCCTTCGGCTGGGATTCCATCCGGATCGAAAGAATCGTTGTAGACCCCCACAACGGCTTTCCCGAGGCGTAACACCATTTCCTTGGAGACTCGCTGAAGAACCAAAGTATCTGGAAAGGCTGGATCTATATGACTATTGACGAGGCTTTCCGTCTTGTCAGCGGCCACCAGGAAGGCTGACGGAAAATCGCGATTGTTGGGAAACTTCAGATAGGTAAAACGCCCGTCATCGTAGGCCATCGTCGGGGCGATGTTTTCAGACGCATCGCCGATCTGCATCGAGTAGTTCCAATTTCGCGGCTCAGCTTTGGTGTCAAGGGCAGACCGTGTGCGCTGCTTGTCAGCCAGGCTTCTTTCAGCCGCCGCCTCATCGCCTGGATATTTGAACTCAACGCGGTAGGAGATTTTTTGGTTGGATGGAGCTTTGCCGCTGTTATTCGAGCCAGGCAATAGATAAAGATCCAGGTCATACATTCGCAAATTGGTCGTTACCATCAGGTTTGTGTCCCACTTGCCGGGTTCAGGCGCCATAGCTGGTTGGCCTTGTTCGCCCTTGATCGACTTGGCCTTGATATAGAGGATGTTGCGACGATCTGAAAATTCCCATCCCTGAGTGAAGCCGGAAGCGACATCCAGGATAGTTTCGTTTGGTGCGAATACGATTCGCGTTCCTATTCCGGCGACAGAGCGAATCACAACAACATCGCTGGGATTGTAATTTACATACTGGATACGGTTATCGAACCTGGAACTTTGCGGTACGTCTGCTGCGTATGCTGTTCCGGTAAGCGCAAGAAACGCCACTATGATGGAATGTTGCCTCATAGCGCACCGCCTGCCATTTCAGGGTCAACGCGGTATGTCAGTACCTGAAATCCCAATGGGTTTACAAGACGGGTACTTTCATCGGCAAGTGCGGTCGTGCGATATTCATAGCTGACAGTGGCTATCCAGCTCTTCGTTTCACCTTCCGAATTTTCTGCATCCACTCTCTTGACAGTCTTGCTAAAGCGCACTGTAGCAACGTGATTCGAGTCGGGGAGCACACCAGCTGAACCAGGAATCACGCTAAGAATTTTCACTGTCGCCCGAACTGTTTTCCCGTATTGCTTGTCGAGCGCATCCTTGCCGTCGAAAAGCTGGGCATATTCCTTGCCTGCATTTGCTGAAGAAAGCAGGCCGACAGTATCATAATCAGTTTTGAGGGTGTACCAATCATAGGTTTCGCGGGCGCGCACATACTTGGCTAGCCAATACCTGTCCAGGACTTCATCACCTGTAACCTGCTTATCTTTAAGCGCCGTTACAATATCGACAGCCCCTGTAGCATTATCCACGCGTATTAAAAATGGCGTCGATTCCTTGAGAGGCATCATCAGTGCGATGGCCAATATGGAGAGCGCGGTCACGCCTAGCGCTACTTTCGCAACGGTCCATGCCCGACGCTCCGACTTTTCAAGGGATTCCATCCGCGAGGCTTCCCAATCCATGGCTGCTTCAAAGATCTTTTCAGTGTTTGGTGTTTCCAGCTTTGGATTTCTTGCGAACATGCTTGGTACTCCCCTTCGTATCTTTGTTGTCAGGCGCATGATTCTCAGCCGGAGCCGCGTCCAAAGGCTCGTCGATCGCCAGATTCTGTGGCTGATCGTTAATTTTGACACGCGGTTTCCCGGCAAGCTCGGGCACGATCGGCTTGGTTGTCACGCACCCGGTGAAGCCGGCGATCAGAATGACGAGAAATGTATTTTTCATGGTTCGATCCCCGTTAACACCGTTACCGCTTACTTCGAGACCCTGCCGCCAGAGGCTTTGCCCCAGTTCTTCCCGATATTGGAGATTACATGCTGGCGATAAGCGGGATTCCACATTGTATTACCGGCTATTAAATGACTGCCGCGCCGCGCGGTGACCATCATGCCGGACTGCATGTCGCGGCGTGTTGTCATTGGGTTGGCGTTATTTCGGACGCCGCCGGCGAATTGCTTGGCACTGCTTACGGGTGCCAGCATGTGGCGGATACCCATTGCAGCCATGGATATGCCACCAGCCAATCCGGAAGCCATCGAGGTGGCTTGCAGGATGATCCAACATAGAACCCCTGTAAGCGTGCCGATCTGCATTGAGACGAACATGGGGTTGAGAATATCGGTTCCTGAGAGATCCGCAGAGGCGACGAAGACGTCAAAAGATTTGGTTGCGAAAGTCATGATAAAACCCATTATCACGATCGTCACGATGTAGTTCATCACCTGTGAGAACCAGCTATCAAAAAAGCGGGCTGTTGCGGGAAACATAAGAGAAACGATGAAGAGAGGCCCTAGTCCAAACATTACCGCCAGCGAAAATTTTGCGACGATGACAACCGCACCGCCGAGCAACGCCATGAGGATGGTTCCTGTGGCAACGATCAGTCCAGCAATGGCCCACCCGATGGCAGATCCGAAGCTAACGCCGGCGTCATCCGACTTTTGAAAGCACTGTGCGACGATATCAAGGCCCTTGCCCAGAGATTGATCCAATACTTGGTATATTGACGCAGGCTGGTTCGTGCTGTTCAGCGCTTGTGAGAGACCATTTTCAAGCCCATTGATTGCATCCACGACTCCACCGAGATATCCATCAATTGTGAGAGCAAAGGCCGCGATAATGATGATTTTCAAGCATTGCTTTGCAAACGTCCAGAACGCAGACTCGATGGCGCCAGTCATGATCATGTAGCCCGTGATTGTTATGTAAAGGGTTACGCCGGTAAGAACGAGCATTTGCAACGCAAAGATCAGGTTTGTCGCCGCAGGCTGAACAAACGCGTCTGTAGCATTTTTTACCGTCTCGCCAATAAACTGGAAAACCATCGGGTTCGTGTCCATATTGGGCCCTGTTACTTTTTGTTAATTTCTTCAGAAGTCAGCGGCTTGACTGGGCGCATGCCACTTCTTGAGCTCCATGTCATGGACGACTCGGCGCGATTGGCGTTGAAGCAGTTTGGTGTTGCAATGAGTTCCCCAGGATTGTCATTGCATTTTGCCAGCATTTCTCTGCGCTCTTTTTCGTGTTCCTTGAACCATTCCACGGTTTTGACATCTTTCTCTTTCTCACAGCCGGCTGCAATGAAACTGGTGACGACTATCAAAACTGCAAATTTCTTCATGACGTGTACTCCTGCTTAATTGAAGGTAAGGGGTGCAACCTGAATACCTTTTCTTGAGCTCCAGGTCCTGGCCTGTATTTCACGTTGTCGCTGGGCGTGAAGCTTTTCTTCTGCCGCCACAGCCATTTCGTAGAGCTGCAACTTGATCTGTTCATTATGAATATTTGCCTGCTCTGCTGCGATGCGGCCTTGCAATTCCGCCATGGCCTTCGGGTCCTGCGTGTCGTTAATTTTTCTCATAAGTTGATCAATCTGGTTAATTCGACTGCGAGCGGCCTCGTATGCGTCGAGAGCAAAGGCTTTATTCTGAGCGGGTCTTGCCGCCCCGGCTTCACAGGCTGTGCGCTGATCAGGAACCGAAATATGAGCGCAGCTGTCGAATGCTTTGTTCTCATCGTAAATACTCTTGCCACGAGCGTCGAGGCCGCTATAGCCGCCGTTCCTCACGCCGTCATAGACGGATTTCCAGTTTGGCGGAAGGTAGTCTCTTAGCGCAGGATCGTTCATGATCGTTCCGAGATTGCGTGATCCGGTGAGCGATTCATACTGGCGCTTGGCCTGGTTTATCTGTGCCATCATTTGATCGTATTGGAGTTTCCATTTCGCCATTGTCTCGATTTGGTTCGTCACCTGGGTGGTGATGCTTCCTACGTCGGTTACCGGGATCTGGGCAAGCGCTAGGCTGGATGATAGGGACATCATAATTGCGATGCTCGGAAGAATTGATTTCATATTCACCTTCCCCTTTGGAGTCTTGAAGACGTTGAACGAGCCCGGCGTCGCTCGTGGAAGACTGGAAGCCAGTTGTCCGGATTGTCGCCAACTTCTGAGATAATTTCATCCAGCAGTTCGTTGTTGTCAGAAGATCCTGATAGAACTGCCAGCTCGTCATCGAACCCAGTAAGATCAAGGCGGCCAATCATGGAGGTGTGGCCTTGCTTGATCAAAAACATTCGGCTTTCTTCGCTCAGGCTTTTGATGATCTCATACTCAGCCGAAGAGCATTTGAAGTCTTCTGTGTACTCTTTGAAATCCGCCTTTGGGTTTGGGAGATAAATTTCGGTCGCGACTTGTTGTACCAATGCCGATGCGATCTTGGATTCCAGCAATTGGCTTGGCATCTGTGTGGCAAATACTCCAAGGCCGTTCTGCTTACGTATTGTGACCTGCTTGTCGCCAGCGAAGTCAGCGAATGCCTCATCATCAATCCATTTCCATGCTTCATCCATCCAGTAGATGAAGCGGCGTCCGTCGATCACCGATTCCATGCGATGCAAAAGGTACATTGAAATTGGGGTGCATACGTCAGCGTTATCCAGGAAGTCAGTGCCATCAAAGCCGTAGGTGGAATGAGTGGTAAAATCAATTTCGTCACTAGGGCAATCCAAAACCCAGGCAAACGGTCCTTGTCTACCGCGTCCATCATCGTAGCACCATTGCGAAAGGCGCTTCGCCACGCTGTTTTCCCGCTCTTCCCTATTCGTTCCCTCGGTGATATTTTGCAGGACTGTGGATAAACGGCGCAGCTCCCGCGGCATCCGCATCACAGTGCGAACTGCATGACTGATTCTTTGCTCATCATTTGTAGTGAGGTCTTTGTGCCTTCCGGAAACAAGAGTGCGAACCAGCTTCTCGAGGAATAGAATATTCTCCTCAGTTGGGTCCATTTGCATCGGCTGGAATCCGGTAGGTTTGCCGTTTTTCACCGAGAGATACTTGCCGCCCATAGCCTTAATACAGATCTTTGCGCCTTCGTCCTTGTCGAAGTAAATCGTTGTGAATCCAAGCGGAGCGCTGGTTTTGTATTTCTGGGACTGTACCATCAACGTAGTCATTAGAGCAGTTTTGCCGGCTCCCGACTGGCCGATCACGCGAGTATTTCCCAGCAGCTTTTTGTCAAAGTTGTCTTCGTCACCTTTCGAGTAATGGAAGTTGAAATAAAGCGGCTGGCCTGAAGGGGTTTTGAACAGTGTTACAGCATCGCCCCAGGGGTTGCCGTCACGCTTGCCTGCTGTGAAGTTGTGAAAGCTGGCGAGGCACGCGAAGTTCTTGCTCGTAAGGCCCGCAATGCGGGGGCGATAACGCCAGTTACATGGGAGTTGAGCATAGAAAGCGGCATCGGTCGCCGTCGCGACAAGAGCTGCAAGAAAACCACGATCCTGAATAATGGCCATGGCTGAAGTTGTGTTCCGGCGAACCTTCTCGACCGATTCACCAAAGATGAGAAGCGAATAGTGATACTCGCCCATCGTGAATTCGCCTTGGATCAGCTGGTCAATCGCTGTGCGGATCTGCTCGATCTGGGTTGTGCTGCCGTCCTCCGTGTTCATAAGCTGCTTCATTTGTCTTTCCAGGAACTCCTTGCCTTGTCGCTTGGCCATGAAGCTGAAAGACTGGGTAAGTACGTATTCGTAATCTTCGTACATCAGGCCGTTCAGTATGCCCGGCTCGGTGTGCGCCGTATAGTCTTTGAAATCCAAACACTGAGCAAAACGGGTCTTTGTCGCCGATCGGATTTCGATTGTTTCTGTGCCAACGAATATCCAGGATGTGCCGAGATACTCGTTCAACGGAATCGTCGGCACTCTTACCTTCTGCCATTCACCGGAAAGGAGAAAGTTTAGGAATGTGAGAGCCTGAGAGCACAGAACTCCGTTCTCATCCGTGTAGGTGCTCAGCTCTTCAACACCATAGCGGCGCATGCTCGACTCTATTTGATGTCCGATCTCGTCAAGCTTGCGCATCGAGTTGCGCTGCTCATTCAGGATTTCCGCATGTGTACGACGGCCAATTTTCGCGATTGCCCTGGCCAAGCGGATTGGTTCAGGTCGATAAACGACCGTCAAATATAGTTCGTTTGCCATCATGCGATAACCGGCAAAGCTGCTGAAGTATTTTTGGTCGAAGTCTCGGCAGAAATTATTGTCAAATGTCGAAAGAAGTCTGTCCGAAGTTTGACGGCGAACGTTGTGAGTCCATAGCGCGACGTGGTTTGAGCCGATTGAGCGAAAAAGAGTATTCAGCTGATCTTTGCGCAAAAGCATGTCTTCAGCATCGGATGTCTCGAAACTGATTCCATTCAGCTTCCAGATACGCACAAGGTCACCATCCTTGGTGATCAACGTGTTTGCCGAGATATGGCTGCTGTACGGAACAAAGGGAGCGACAGCACGCTCGTTTGAGACTTGTCGGCGGTATTTCGGCTGTGCAAACATTCGTGCCTCACTTGCGCTTTTTGAACGCCAAAGGACTATAAGCGGATGCTTTCCAGAAACTGCGGTTGTGGTTGTAATTCATTGTTCTGAAGAGCATTTTGAGCCCAAGTAGTCTGAACTGCTGATCATCTGATTTGGCGATTTGCCTCATAATGAGGACCACCGGAAAAAGCAGAGCTGAGAAAAAGATGGTCGTCCAGATACTCACAAGGATGATGCTGCCACTCGCAATAGCCAGCGGTATCAGCGGAACGCCGAAGATCATTGCTGGTCGGGTGCAGCCTTTAAACAGCGGATCGCGTGGGTCGAGATCATGCATTAGTGCTGACATGGTAATGATCCCTTTTGGTTAGCTCAAAAGATAAGCAGCGAGCTCGGCTGCCCCACCGATCAGAAGGCCTCCACCAAGGATTTTGCCCACCTCGGTAATCTCTGCATGTTTGAATAAAAACTTGTAGCCGGCCCACATAATGGCGATCGTCACAACGCTGATTGAGATGCCGCGCAGGACAAGCAGAACGTTCTGAACGAAGGTATTCACTTTCTGCAGACCGCCTTGTGCAAAGACCGGTGAAGCCATCATCAAAGTGAGACATGCCACAAAGGTTAAGAGGGAAAGGATCATTGCGTTGTTTGTGGTACTTTTCTTCATAATGATTCGCTCCAAAAAAAGTCCGCTCGTTCCATTACTGCCAAGGCTTTCAATGGTGTAATTTGTTGACCATTGACTGCCAAAAAAGCTAAATTAGGGATTAGGAAGCACCTAGAGATCGAATTCAGGCAATAGGTGTCCTGCCAGTCTTCCAACTGACCAGCAGGACTGAGACACAGACAGTCCAAAGTCTTTCCTATAGCCAGGTTCTAAAATTCTCCTTGGTGTGTCGAGTGAAATAAGGGGTTGTCAAAAAAAGTTCTGACAGTGTCAGGAAAGTGGTTTGCAAAAGACGCTATTTTCCGTGTTCATTCTGACAGTAGTTGAAAATGCTGTCAGATCACTGTCAGGCATCCAGGGAGGATGTTTATGGTTCCGGAGGTGATTGCGGATGTTGAAAAGTACATCGCAGAAAAGCCGAATTTCTCGAAGGAGAGATTCGCAGAAGTAAGTGGGATCTCTTATCGGACTCTTTACCGCTTTTTGCTTGGTGAGCAGATTTCGCAAAAATCTCTGATCGCAATACTCAAGACGGTGCATGGCGGTGATCACGCTGAAGTTCTAAAAGAGCTTGCTCAGCGATATCCAGGGAACAAAAGTTTACAAGAAGCCGCCGATAATTATAAAAATCAGAAGTTGTCATCGGACGCAGATCCCGAAGTGATAGCCTTTCTTCGCCGAGATAAAGTAACCTTTCGGGTTTACTCTCTCCTGCTCTATGAAGAAGGCGTCTCGCGTGAGATTATCCGCGAGGAGATGGGTAAAATGGGGCTCGAAGCGTTTGACGAACTTTTGAATAAGGATAAGCTCGTCGAAGTTAAACCGGGTTGCTACCGGCTTTTGAATTACAAGCAAGGATTCAGCGATGGCGAAACTTTGCAGATGTCCTGCCTACGGACCTTTGAACTATACGATCCAGATACCTACGCCACGAAAGAGTCTGGGATTGGTAATTTGATCGGTTGGATTTCTGAGGAAGGATTCGGGGAATCAAAGGAAGTTTTGATGGAAGCTGGTGCTAAAATAATTCAAATCCTCCGAAAACATCCAGGCCGGATTCCGTTTTCAGTAGCGACGGGCCTAGTGCGATTATTCGATGAAATTAATTTCAAGAAAAATAGTGAGGGTCTGTCATGAAATATCCGGTATTGGTTGCGATCATTTCGCTGATAATTCCCCTTTCGGCTCACGCAGGCGGATCTGCCGGAGGTTGGGGTGTAGTTGCTGACAACCGCGAACTCACAATGGAGTATGTTGGTGAATTCGATAATCTTTCGCTCTTGAAAGCTAGTAAAAGAACTTTTAGCGCTATCGCAGCTGCCGAAAATCCTAATGTCACTCTTCGACTGCATGACCGTGTGATAAGCGGTCGCATTCTTGAGCCGGAATTTGCGGATGCTGTTTCTATTGAAACCGAAGAAGGCGAAAATGTGGTCATTGTTAAAGAAGCCGGTGCTGAGGAACAGCCTGCTGGCGGGAATTAAGTTTTTATAGTGCCGTCAAAGTTTCGTATCTTGCACTCTGCTCGGATGTTATGACAACCCTATCTCAGGACTGCGCGTTCTCGTGCGGTCCTTTTTCATTTCCCCAGGTCAGGCTTGGAACCTGGGCAATTGACCCTGACATCCCGATGTCAATACGATCGCAGCGGATGCTCGAACTGATGAAAGGGGAAAGGTGGCGTTCCAGATGATTGAAAGCATGGCCCACCGATTGCTCGGTGATGGCTGGTTTATGATGTTTGCCATCCTGGTCGCACTCATGGTTGTGCGCGATAGGATGTTTATGCGAACTCACGGAAAATTGCTCGATGGCATGAAAGCAATGAACGAGTAGTGGGAGAATGCTTTCGCGTCACAGCCGGAGCGCATGGCGGCAGAGTTTTCAGAAAAAATCAGGCTGCTCCAGGAAGCAAAAGGTGTGATCTGGGTGCGGGTTAACGAAAATGGCGAAACGGAATTTGCCAGGACTCCTGAAAGCGAGTCGGAAGAAATTCATTAGGAGCAAGAAACTCCTGACCCAAGAGAGGATGCAGGAGTTGCAATGAGTCCAATTAGGGAAAGATAAGGATTCGGGACTTTTCCGCAATTAGGGCAGTTCACTCCGCTATAAGGGACGCCTTCCCCACGGAAACGACATCTGCCACATTCACATCGCCCAACTCTACGTCAAATCCATAGATAGCTATTGTGACTGCAATTTCGCTTGCGCAAACCACATCAGGAGGGATCACGATACTAGGCATATAATTGGCCCCAGTTTCGCGGTCGTTTGTCAAAAGAAACACTTTCGACTGGGCTATAACTTCTGTTCCGCATTTCGCAGTCAAAAGTGAACCGTTGATGCCGGCACTGCTTGTGACTTTCAATGGTTTAATGGATACAGAGACGATTTTTCCAGCCGCTCTAGCAAAGCCGGACTCTTGCGCCGAAAAAGTGAAGAGCGAGAATGTGGATTTGATTTTCACTGAAGGGATGGACGTCGGCGTAGGAGAAGGAGTTGCCGTCGGGGCTGGCACTGGCGTGGGTGTGACAGTCGGCGCGGGACTGCTCTCATCCAATTTAACAACCTTCGGCTGTTCCTCCGGAACAGGCTTTGCGGACTTTGAATCAGAGCAACTGGCAGCAAATGAGAAGATTAAAAGCATTTGAGCGAGCTTCATTGAACATAACCTATTTGATTGTTTAGCCGAATCACCGTCGATCACTGCGAGACGGATCCAAAGCCTTTATGCTTCTCCATGGCGTCCCAAAACAGAACGCATGACAGGGAAGCGAGCCTGATCTTTTACCTCAAAAATGACAAAATGATCAGGCTTTTTTATCAGTTCCAGAGCTGTACTTCCAAACTTTTAATTTCAAATCTTGCTGCTGGAAGAAACCTGGCGGTCAGAAACAATGGGCCATCGCAAGCTGTGGTGTCAAAATCAAAGCTAAAAGCTTTGTCTATTGGCATCTGCTCGTGATCAGGCCAACGCCAATGCCCAGGAGCTTGCCAGATAGTCATAGGAAAAAATCCCAGAGCTGGGTGTTTCATACCTGTTCTGCCGTCTTTGCTGCATCGCACGTAAAAATGTATATTCCCTTCCAAAGGACGCCTGGAATCCGGTTGCTCCTGGTTTGGACACCTGTCAAGTGTTCCCCGCACCAGGACTTGAAACCGGGCCTTGTTATCAGGAAACAAAGCTCTAATTTCTTCGAATGTTTGGAAAGCCATATCGTAACTCAAGTATTCAGGAATGGAACCGCTCCCACCAGACCCACCCGGCCAGGTCACTTGAAATTCAAGACTGGTTGGAGAGACAGGGCGGTTGCCCAGCTGAACAACAGTATTTCCACTAATATAGCCAGCCATTCCGGAGGAACGGATTGGATTGGGAGTGCAAGGCGAGCTTACAACGCCGACACCATCAGCAAGAGAGAACGACACAGCGTTTGGGCTATATGTTCCAGGTTTTTGTGCTCCAATCTGCTTCATTGCGCTATCAGAGACAAGATCCTGGTGCCAAACCAGAGTATTATCTTCGCTCTTTGCAGCTTGTGACACGAAACAGGAGACAAGGGCTGCTAGACAGCTCACCATTTTCAAACGCATTTAAGTTTCCTTTACCTTTTGTTGAGAAGGACGAAAGGCTTACGCACCAGGGCGTTTATCAATTCCGCCTTCACCTGTCAACCTGCGCCCCTGCTGAAAACGTTTTCAGCTGCGCAACCTGCGGCACATGTTGACATATCTCCAACTGCTTGATATACGGCGGTTGGCTCCGTCTGCGCTTACAAAAACAATCCAAATATGAGAGCGCCTCCATGAAGATTTCCATGATTATTTCCGGTCTCTGCCTCTGGTCGTCACTGGCAATAGCCGGTATTAAACAACCGAGTTTAGACACGCCCGATTTTTCCAAGAGTCTCGATGCAAACTATGAATATGCTTTCAAGGTTTCTGCCACAGTCACTCCCCTTGGCGTCTTTTCAAGCATCAGTGTTCGGACTCCAGTAAAACTTAAGGTCTCCTGCGATGGCAATGAGTTGGGAGAGGCTTCGTTTTTCTATAACAAGACCATGAAAAACCAGGACACACTGCTCTCGGTTACTGTCAGAAAATTCCTGACTATGTGCCCTTCGGCGAATCCTGCCATCACTATCGAACCTAATGGTATCGAGCTGGATATCAGGTCCCCCTTCTATACAGCAGAGACCCAAAAGATAGGTCGAACAGTTTCAGCCTATAAGGAAGACATTGAGAATAAACTGGAGAAGAAGGCTGTTGACCTGGTGAAAGCCCATTCGCTGATGTCGAGCGTATCGGGCTCGCAAGAGTCTTTCCATTGCCTCATCGTTTCCTTCGAATCGGATGCCCTCATTCCGATTGAGTCCGTTGACGAAATCAAAGGCGAATACAAGAAGCTCTATGGAACTTTCAAGAAGGATGCCATTAAATGCCCTGCGACCGGAGTGCTCGCCGATCGGATCGCCACTTGCGCGGTCGCTGAAAACAAGTTCACTCTTTTCTGCGTGCTTTATGATCGCGTTGTCCAGGAAACCGCATGGTTCGCAGCAGCAATGGAAGAAGGCGAGGCGATTGTTGCCAGGGAAAGCGATGCCAACATGATTGGTGAGATCAACTTATTGCTGGATAAAATCAAAAAGAGCAAAGAAGCCGTGGAAAGCCAGTTTGGGGCGTAAACACTTTAACAATTCGGAACATTAAGAGCTGTTTATGAAAAAATTTGGATATGCGGCCCCTTTGTTGATGCTTTTTTGCTTTGGGTGGCCGATCCTGGCCAACTCTCAGGACCAATCCTGTCGTTCTGAAAAACCCTGGCTATCTGAGACTTGCGAGGAACCGAACGGGTCTGACATCAATCATGCTTGTCGATTTGTCATGAAGAAAGAAAAGGAAAGTGGTTGGAAGAAAGAAGATTTCGCCAAAACTCTTCATCACAAGCTTATGTATGAAACCTGCGAAGGGACGACTCGGCTCACCTGTAGTACTTTCATCAACAACCTTGTGGTCTCTTATGATCACGTTCTGAAGACTCATTTTGACGAGCCAAAGTCCGATCTGCCCTTGGCTGTCACGCTTTCCAAGCCAACAGCCCAGGCTGATTATAACCTGGAAAGGAATTTTCTTTGGGTCAAGGAAGCAGAAGGTAAAAGCCTTGATAAGATCCGGGCATTCATTGAGACGTCGAAAAGCAAGGCGACAGGGATCACCGATGACGCTTCACTGAGGAAAGTGAGCAAAGAAATTGACGCGAATCAGCGCGCGCTCAAAAGCGAGTTGCTGACTCTATCGAGGCAGGAAACTGATCTTCTGAGAATGCTGCGCAACGCAGTGGCGCAAATGCAGATCGTAGTCGGCAACAGCCGACAATTGGTTCCTAATAAATGTCGGGATGTAAATGATAAAATCGAAAAGTACAACCAGGATACTTTGGGCTTCATCTATCAGACTCACCAGTTGATAGAATATATCGAAAAAGCTTCGAAAGAAGTCTCGGATCTTTATGTGTTGGCCATCAAGTCGAGCGAGATCACAGTCCGGAATCGCTACGCGGCTGCTGTCAAGGATACTGTCGAGTCTGCGACTGACAGGATCAACCAGGTGTTATTTCTCGATCGCACTCTATGGGATGTCGCGAGCTGGTGGTACGATGCCAACAAGAACGGTCTGGCCAATCGCCTCCATACCCGTTACCTTCTCTACACCGAACCTATGAGATTGCTGAATATTGAGCTTCAAACAGCACAAGGCTTTCGGACCAGACTCAGTCAGGCTGTTCCGAACGCCGGCCCCTTGCGCGATGAGACCCTTCGGAGTATTGACGACAAAATCCAGACTATTCAGGACGAGATAGATGCCCTTAAAAAGAAAGGTTTTGAGGGTCAGCTTGCGTCGCAGATAAGCCTGGCCAGGAGAAGACTGGCAGCTGTCGGAGCGGAGAACGCCAATTGCAAAAAAGTTTCAGACGATTTTTTGGCAAAGGCGGAGAAAGTCAAGTCACTCGCTGATTTTGAACAAACATCCTACCTTTATGCCACTACGGTCGAAACATGCGTGAGGAACGCCCAATGAAAAAGCCGATCTTGAGAAAGAAAATCCTGATCTTTGCTGTTCTTCTCGCCTATTCTCATGCTCTCTTTTCCTCTGATGGCAGGACCGTGATCCTGACTGGCCCTGACGGAACTCAGATAGAAGGCGTGATCACGCCTAATGGTAATTTTTGCGTTGGAAACGCCTGTGTGCCCGTTGATTTTTGCAAGGGTGCCTGCGACGGCTACCTTGTGAATTCTTACGAGCCATCGGAAGGTGAAGGCCTTTTTCCCGCTGTAGGCTCTGACACAGGCAGTGCTGATACGGGAGGCTTCGGCACAGGAACTACCATTACACCGCCAGGCGGTGGAGGACCGATTGACAATAGCTGGGAATCGACGTTTGGACAAAACACAACAGACATCTTCGCCAACAGACAGATAGCGCTGGACCAATCGCTCAAGAACATGGAAGCGGAATGGAACAGCATCGGAAAAGACATCGGTGCCAGGATTATGGGCAATGACCCCAATCCGTTTTCAGTAGATATAAGCGAGATCACAGCTGCCAATGACGCTCAGATCCAGCAGACCCAGCAGGCGATCGTAGCGTATATTATGGCGTATAACGCCTGGTACGATGCTACAACTAAAAACATGGAAGCGACTCGGGACAAAATCGAGGAAATGAACAAGGAAGCTCAAGCTCGACTCGATGAGAATCTAACCAACAAGGTTCCTGTGAAGATCGAGGAAAGAACCAAGCTCTGGAAGGATCTGGAAGCCGCCAGGACCCAGACAAAGGCGAAGGCGGGTGGCGTTATCACCGCCCTGGAAAGTGGCACGCTGGTGACCCAGGGGGCGGGAGGCTTTGCGAGTTCACCGGCGAGTGTCGGCGGAGATAAAGTCAGGCGCCTCGATAAATATTTGAGTTCGGTACAGAGGTCATTGGAAGGCGAAGGACCTCTAAGCCCGCAACGGAAAACGATCCTTGACGATGCCAAGCTTTCAAATATGCAAGCGGACAGCGCCTACGCAAAAGGGGACATAGAAGCAGGAGATGCTCTGGTTCGCATCGGCTATGCGCTTGGGGATGCGGCGATCGCATTGAGTCCTATCGTGGTTGCTGCTCTGGCTCCAGGGGCTGCGGTTGCCATCACTATTACAGGGGCTGTGGCTATAGGAAAATCCTGGTACGAAGCCCGAACGGGGACTAGAATTTGGGATGGCTCTCCTTTAAGTGTCATGGATCGGCAGCTGGCTTATGCTGATGTGGCCTTATCAATGTTGCCGGGTGCCTCTGAGATCTTGAGTTTCAGTGGCAAGGCCGTTGCGGGCATGGTGGATAATCTTTCTGGTGTGATCAAGTTGGGGATGGGCGAAGAATCGGCACTTGCATTGATCAATGGAACTAAAAAGCTAGCGGAGCGCCTTAATTTCGCAACGGCGGACTTAGCGCAGGATTTTATTCGCTGGTTGAAGCGACCCGTTCACCCTAATCTTGAAGCTGGGGCGATCGGTGAAGGGGGTGATCGGGCGCTCGAAGTCATTCGAGGTCTAAGACCCGAAGTTGCCACCCTGGACGCATCGGCTTCCTTCAAAAATCTCTCACCACCTCTAAGAAGGGGCGCCTGGGATATCATGGAGAACCTGCCTCGGGCGTTGAAAGGCGATGCTCAGGCAACTCAATTCATCAACCAATTAAGGCCACATGAGCTGACTGCTAACTACAAAGGTTGGACTTCCTTGGATCTCGTTCCAAATAATCCTAGTGCTTCTCCGCTCCGGTTTCTTTATAAGGTCAAAGCGGACGGAATCATTGAGTGGATGATTAGGGATACCCATTAATGAAAACATACAAGCTGTCTGGTCATAACATAAAAAGTCTCGGCGATTTCTTCAGGGAATTCGCAGAAATGGTTGGGGTTGAATACTTCGGTCACAACATCCAATCTTTCGATGACTGCCTGTTCGGTGGCTATGGTTTGCAATCACCTTGCGAAATTCATTGGCATGATAGTGAGCTGTCAGCAAAATATCTGGATCATCAGTGTCTTGCCGCTTGGTGTCAGGAAGTCTTAAAAAGAAACGATTTTCCTGATGAAGACAGTCGCAGGGAAGTGGAGAAAATTCTCGACGAAGCGAGCGCAAGAGAACGTACTATCCAGGAATTGTTGATTGAAAATATGAGATCAGCTTTTCAAAGATCGGGTGGAACAATCGACATTAATGTGGTCTTGAAATAGCTGCGATACTGACAATGGCCCCCTTCGGGGGCTGCTAAATTTTGAAGCCCGATAACTTGGTATAAGGCCCAAACTCGTGGTCCTAAAATAGCTGCAATATTGCCAGAGAGAATGATACTGCATCTGCTGTTCTTTAAAATTTCTGCCGTATTGGTCATAGGCGTTTCTCCCGCATTTCTATGAAACCTGCATTAGTAGTTGAATCAAAATTTATTGCGCCATTGAAGACTGAAACTGATAGTCAGCTTGGAAGCTTCAAGGTCGAATGCATGTTCGGATTCGACAGCACCTTGGGCTTTCAAAAAAGATCCATTGGCATCTCCCTCAAGATGGAATTGCGTTAGACATATTGAAAGACAAACTGAAATTTTTACCTGACAGCATAGATGACGAGGTAGTGACATTCAATCCATTCATTCCCTCCAATGCAGGCGGAACAGGGATCAGAGATTATTTGGACGAAGCTGCAAGAGTTCATTCATCCGGCGGGCAGCTGAAGATTACCGGATCAAAAGGCAATAAATTTACGCAATTACCTGGCCAAGAGGTGCTGGACCAGCTAGGCCTGGAAACCATTGTTGCACACGGGCCGCTTCTGGCCGAATATCGTAGCTTTGTTTTTCGAAGGATTGATGGCACGATAATTCCGAATGATAGTATGCTTACCAGTGTTTTAAGGAAAAAATGATGCAAAAGGTGGAAGGCCATTTTGAAGACTTGCACTGGACTGAGTGTAACATAAAGAAAACAGTGATTAACCGATCTGAAAAGAATATCGAAGTATGGGCAGAATTTCTGGAAGTCTACCCTCCCCATCCTTTTTCCAGGACCTGTAAAAGTAGCGATATCTTTATTGCCGTTTTTGAAAACGTCCATTCTTCGAAGCTTGCCATTACTGAGTATATCGGAGATGCGAGTGAAGGACAGGTAAAACCAACAGTGACAAAGGTAGACTGTTTTCGGGAAGAGAAAGAAGAAAGTGACTGTGGCAAAGAATTTTCACTAGAAGGCGTCCTGCTGGATGACTTAGGACGAAAACATGCCTGGATATCTTGGGATATTGTAGCGGAAAAGTTTTACCTTGAGCGAAAGTCACAAGAAGAATAAAGGGCCATGTTGGATATCATGGCCATAGCGCGAGTGTGTCGTGTACACTCTTTTTAACCAGTATGTGCTTGAGGTGGAAGCCCCTATGAATATAGGCAGACGTATACTCCTGGCCGGTCTTGTATTTAAGTCTTCGTTGGTTGTGGCACAGGATAAGCTGTCACGTGATGACACTACCATGGAGCTTAATTTCGCCTATTCACAGCAGGAATATGGGACGATCGCACTGGATATTCTTGCTCCTCGAATGGGAGACTGGGGGCGTCTCGGTATAAACCTGGGAGGCACAAGCTATAATGCCACTCTGTCAAGCAACAGAGATCGGTTGATGCATGTTGACCAGAAGGCCCTTGCTTGGCGCATTGATGAACCACTTTTAAATGTTGATATGGCATCATCCCCAGGTATACACACGTTGGGCATTGCCTCGACACTACGGGTTGGCATTCAATCGTATGAAAACTTGCTTGATGAAAAAATTCAACGAGAAGATCACTCATTTTTTGAAGTGGAGAGTCTATTCCAACTCAGAAGCCTGTTGGATGATAAAACAGGATTATGGATCAAGAGGTCTACTTTTGGGCTGGGTACTGGTTTCCGCTTGAATCTGATCGACGAGGCGACATTCATTGGTAACAAAGGGGTGGATAGACTCCACGTTTATCCTACATTTCAGTTTTCCGCTCTTATCTTCTGACTGCTAAAAAATGAAGATAATCGAGCCATATATAGTGCTTTACTAACGATTGAAAAGCAAACGCGATAGAGTTCCTGGCCAAATAGAGCCGAAATACTAAGGCTGGTCAGATTGCTGCAGCTCAAAGTCTAGAAGGTTCGACAGTGGAAGGCTCAATATTAAGCCAGGGGTGAAATTCTGACGCTGTTTATGCCCAGACCGGAATAACACTGGCAATTCTCACAATTCAAATCCAGGGCCGCGCGTTCTCGTGCGGTCCTTTTTGTTTTCATCGGGTGCCATCCGATACGCCTGCGACTTTTCCCTCGTCTGGGGCTCCGCTTTGGGCCCCTCCTGCTCTTTCTCTGGGGGTTGGGTGGGGGTTGCCGATCTTGATGCCATTTCGAGCTCCCAGGGTGCTGCAGAAGCTTTGAAACTGGAGGTCACCCCTGACCTCGATGCTGTTCAATTGTTGAGCAGGGACAGCGGACATACACCAGGGGGGGCATTCCTGAAGCGTGGTAGCGGGTCCTTTCCATCATTCCAGATCCGTACAGGATGGACGTCATCGACCCGCATGATGAGGTCAGGTTCGCTTTCTAAATTCTATCTCCCTAATGACCTTTGCCACCTGCACGAACCCAACGCAGCCTACAATTGTGGCTCCTATGACAGCGTCTGTGCCGCTGAAAAATCCTCCGATAGGGGGATGGTAAGGATTGCTTAAAAAACCCACCATTTCCTCTGTGAGCATTGCGGCTCAGGCGTTATGCTTCCAAGGAAGCCTCAAAAACTTTGTAGGATAGTGGATCCGGGACCTTATCCAGATTGACCGTATAATCCCCAAAGCGGTTGATATGCTCCCTCCTGTATGGAGACAACGCGGCCAAGGCTTCCCTACTAAACTCATGACCTTCGTTTTTAAGCTGCCCGAGCACCTTGCTCATTTCGTTGACCGTGTGGAGAATCACAAGGCTTGAAACAAGGTGATTATATTTGATGACCTTTCTCTGCTCATCACGGTCATTCTCGGCAATAACACCGCCGCCGCCAAAGGCTACCCATTGTGCAAAGCCGTTGAAAGCCTCGCTTTTGTTTGTGGCAGCTTGAATTGTTCGCCTCAGCTCAGCATCGCCGATATAGGAGAGCAGAAAGATTGTGCGGATGGCACGACCAAGCTCGCGGAAGGCAAAATAAACCTTATTTTTGCGGCTCTGAACGCCAAGGCGTCTCAGAACCGTTGCAGCCGTGATGTGCCCGGCCTTTATTGAGACAGCTACCCTGAGCATATCATGGAAGTGGGTTTCAATGAGGTCCCAGTCGATGGCTTCATCAAAAAGCTCATTGATGTGTTCATAGCGTGCCCCCTTTTCTGGCCGGAAAAACTTGAGATCCTTCCAGTTGCGAATCCGTGGCATGAGCTTGATACCAAGAAGGTGCGAAAGCGCAAAGACGGGCGCACTCTGCGCCTGGGTGTCGCCGTGAAGAGTATCCGGTTGGATATCCGAACGGTTTTGAAGCAGACCGTCTAGGATATGGACCGCTTCCCACACGCCGCATGGGATAAAATGGCTGAAAAGGGCAATGTAGGTATCTGAAACATGATAGTAGCCGATTCCGCCATAGCCACCATAACGAATGTGATACTCTGACAGCAGGTTCTGCTCATAGAGATCCCACTTGGTACCATCCGCCGACGCGTGTTTTCCCGTTCCCCAAAGCTTTGGTAATGTGAAGCGGTTATACGCGTTGATGACTTCGACGGTCGCTTCTTCAAGCGTTCCATCGGTGGCATGGCGCTGGTTGACGAGCGAAACTTGCCTTCTGTCGAAGCCCTTGATCGACCGCGCTGTCTGGCTCGGGCCAAGATTACAGCCATAGCAAAAGGTCGTCACGATATAACGTTCTCTTGGGTTTTCGATCTTGGCATCATGGCCCGACAGCGGCCCAAAGTGTTTGGTCCACCTGAGCCAATGATCGGTGTCAGCGAGAATCTCGACAATATTGATCGGAGACATTCTCTCAGCCATAAGCTGATCGAGCTGAGCAAGCCCTGCGGGCATTGCCCGCCTGTCCAGCTTGGCGATCGCCGGCTCGCCGTTCACAAGCCTTACAGCCTCATTATCTGGAAAGGATTTATCTGCTTCTTCGGCAGCAACGGCCATTTTTTTTCGCATCTGATCTACGAATGCTTTGCCATCCATCGGAAGCCCGACTTGCTCGCCGTATATTGCGCGCTCTCTTTCAAACTCTTCCCATGAAAGAAGTTGATGACGGTAGTCACCGAATCTGTCACCCGAGCTTATGGCAAGATCGCCTGATTTCAGCTCCTGCATCACCTGGGTAAAAAGGCAAATCTCGAAATATCGCCGCGAGACTTGCTGAGGCTTCGTGCCTGGCTTGATACCAGGGCCTGCCACCAGAGGCCACCACTTGTCAGCAACCCAGGAAAGATCAATTGCGGCCGTATTATGGAGCCATTCTCCCTTCGACCGGCGGTTTTGTAAAAGGAAAGCCACGGCTAGGATCACAGACTTGTCGCTGCTTGTAGTGATAAGCGGCATCCCCTCAAGAAGCGAGTAGAGTGCCGAGCGGCTGCCCTTAAAAATGCGAGGCAGGAATGCCAGGTAGTTCCCACCCGCATGAGCGCCATAGGCCTCGCACTGTTCAAGGATCTTGTCGGGATCGGCACCAACAGCGGTTGTGATTGCTTCGAGACGCTTTTCGGTTGGTTCTTCAGATTTGCAAGCCGCGACGATGACCTTGCGCAGCATTGCAACCAGACTTTGTGTCTGATCAATATTGCGAAGATGGTACTGGTCGAGCGCTTCCTTTCCAAGGCGGTGCAGCTTTTGCATCCGTTTTACAAACATTTCGGCCAGATCATCAAGAGCATGTGCTGTTTGCAGGCGAATGAGCGTGGCAGCAATTGCGTAACGCTTTTTCTCTGCCAGATCACGCATTGAAGCAGCATCAAGGGACTTGGCTTCTGCGGCGAATTGCCTGATTTTTACATCAGGTATCAAGACGAATGATTCGTCTTTAATGGCAAAATCCCGGAGCCAGCGAAGATGCTCTGTAAATTCCCGCATGTGTCCAACGGTAGGCCGCTGCGGCTCACGTTTTACTTTGTCCCAGGCGCATTTGATATTGCGTGATCCTTTTGCAAATAGGACGTCGATCTTTTTGCGACCATCTTTGCCAAGTTCCTGATAGATCAACTTATGGTAACCGCCATTGACAGTGACGCGAGCTTTCTTGGCAGCTCTAAGTATTGTTGCAAAACTTGGTAGCTCGCAACGCTGTCGCACAAGCTCCTCGATGGCCACGTTAATAATATCTGCGAGGTCATCCTTGGTTGATGCTGCTTCCGTAACGGCAGCAATCATCGCAGCTTCGGAAGCCTTGTCATAGGGAGTAACCCGAAGAAACGCCAGAATCAGGTTCAAGTGTCTCAAGCGAGCGTTGCTTTCATCATAAGCGTGCAAGCCGTTTGGAAGCTTATCGAATCCAATGCTTTTCGCTATGTGACTGACGATTGTTTGAGGGACATCGGCAAGCCGGGAGAAGTAGCCTAGTCGCTGGAACGTCTTGAGCAGGATCAGAAACCCTGTTCGTGGTGCCGGGCGTCGTGCATGGGTGTTGGCAAAGGCAATTTCGTCAACACTTGGTGTATAAATGCTCGCAAGTTCTTTTGCAGTCGGATGCGCCTTTAATCTGGGATAAGCCGTCTCATTGACACCAATCATTGCAAAACAAACTCCGCTAACTCTATCCGACATAGGAAGAAAACGATCGTTTTTGGCACGTGCGAGAATACCTTTGTCTTTGCATGTCAGATTTCAAAGTCGACTTCAGTGGCATTTCAAAGTCCCCTTCATTGAGGGTTAAATGCCGACCTGACATAATGACAAAAAGTCCGGGCCCGAATCATTGTTTAAGAGGGGCGTGAGAAACAGAAGGGAAACTGAGTGCTGCTGATGAGGATTCTTACGACAAGGTCAAGTAGCAATGGCGGGTCCGAACTTTTGACAATAACCTTGACGAACCATTGCTCCCAAAGACTAAGATCCTTCTCTACGGATGGGGAATTTTAGCTGATATTTTTTGTATTTAAGTTGATGCAGCCGACTGCCGAATATATTATTAACCTGCCGGAGGAGAATATTCTTGTTCTTGCGTCTTATTGCCATCTTAGGGATTTTGATATTCACCTGGGGTATGATCTCAGTGGATGATGACGCCCTTTGTATGGATCGGAACGATGCAATTACAACCGGCTCGATCTTAGAATCGTCCTCCTCCTCGTGCTTGCAAGAATTGGCCAATCCCTTGAATCATACTCATCGGGATCCTTGCCATCAGGGTATTTGCCACTTCGGGCATTGCTCGCATATCAGGATGATTTCCACCTTCGCTGTTTCGGAAATGCTGTCCAACTCCAGCTCTCAAGAAAACACCCCCTATTATTTCAAACTCCCTGGCAACAATGCATCCCAGCAGGATCGTCCTCCTATTTCGTTCTCTTAATCCACTCATTCAAAAATTTTTCCTGCTTAGCGTCTGGAACCTTTTAACGGGGTTCAACAGGTATTCGCAGACATTCATTCGTTAAGGAATTTTCATGAAACTGCCTTATCGCATCCTTGCGCTTTTTGTTTCAGCGATCTCTTGCGTCAGCCAACAAATGAACTCGATCGTTGAGTTTTCAAATGTCAATGAAGCGATCGTCGCACTGGTTGAGCCATCCAGCGTCGGCGAGAAAATTCACTTTCTTCGCATCGATTGCAACAGCACCGGCAAATCCCGGAAGTGCATGGAAGTCCCGATCGCAAATGGAACAGTCCGCGAAGACCTGGGGAATGGCCGATTCAAGGTCCAACTTGATCCAGGCGGCAGGATCGAAGCGTATTCGATCGTGAGAAAGCATAAGGCAACTGATGCTTACTAAGGGACTTAACATAATGAAAATATTTAATAATTGTCTGAGACTGCGTTTGGGATCATGGCTCGGCCCATGCTTGCTTCTGACCTCCTTATTTTTCCAGGCCCAGGCCGCCCAGAATCCGAAAGCGGAGCCTTTGGCGGTCAATGCCTACTGCACTTATCTAGGAGGCAGGTCCACAGAGACTGGTAAGCCCGCCGATACCTTGACTCTATGCGATGCCTTATCCAAGGCCCTGTCCGAAGCTCCTGGCGTCAGAGGCGAAGAAAACCTTTATCTGGCTTCGGAGGGGCGCGTTGACCAGGCGGGTCTGATACCCAATCCCGTGCTGCTCGGTGATATGGATAGGTATAACAAGGAAGTCACCGTCCAGCTCAGCCAAACCCTTGAACTGGGCGGCAAACGTGGCGATCGTATTGAACTCGCCAGGCTGGAACAGATGAATGCCCAGGTCACTTTCAGCGGAAGAAGGCTGGAAATCCTCGAAGGAGTGAAGAAGCGCTTTATCGAAGTGCTCCTCATAGAGCAGAAATTGTCCTTTGGACAACGCCGGCATGAAATCGCTCAGCAGATTCTGGCAACCGCCCGACGCCGCGTCGAAGCGGGCCGGGGCATGCCGGTGGAAATGATTAAATCCCAACTCGCAGTCACGGCCAGCGATTTGGAAGTTTCAAGACTCCAGGCACAGCTGGCCAATGCCAAGAGGCAGCTGGCAGCAACCCTGGGAATTTCCAGCCAGTCCCTGACAGCTGTAGGAGACCTTACGAGCATGCCGGTCGATCCTGCCCGCTTTGCGAATTTTCCGGTGGAAAATAGTCCCGCTGTTAAAAAGGCCAACCTGGAACTTGAACAGCGCCAGGCTGCACTCAGTCTTGCCAAGAGCAACGCTGTTCCCGATCTTACTCTCAGTGCAGGGGCACGCCGGTTCCAGGAGGAAGGAATAACAGGCTTGGTCTTTGGTGTTTCCATCCCCATTCCGATTCTCAACAGAAATCAGGGCACGATTCGTGAGGCCAAAGGCGACGTTTCAGCGTCGGAATTCAACCGTGAAGCGGAGAAACTTCGGGTTCAGGCGGAACTTCAGGGAGCAATCCAGGAAATTCAAACTGCCTATGCCGAAGCCCTGGCCTTCAGAAACCAGATCCTTCCAGCCGCCGAGAAAGCGTTTGCTTCTGCGAACGAAATCTTTCAACGGGGAAAGTTGGACTATCTGAATGTCCTTGACGCTCAGCGGGATCTCTTCAATTCACGGGAGCAATACCTGCAATCGCTGGTTGCCTATCATGAGGCTCTGGCAGATCTGGAACGCCTGACAGGCAAAGGTATCACCGAGCTACTCAACAATGGCAGCAGCGGAAAATAGGAGTTTTTATGAGAAGCAAGAGAACAATCGGAATGGTTTTGGGAATTTTCGCTGCAGCTCTTGTGATCTGGCTTATTGCCGGCCGGTCCAAAACCGGGACAATCGCGGGCAACGAAAAGAAGGAAGAACATGACCATGAGGAAGAAGGGCACGATGAAACCGTCCCGCTGACGGATGAGCAAATCAAGGCCGCCGGGATCCAATGGGTGACGGCTGGTCCAGGGGAATTGAATATCGAGGTTTCGTTACCCGGGGAAGTGCGTTTGAACGCCGATAACCTCTCGCACATCGTTCCACGGTTTGCGGGGGCCATTACCCAAATCAGAAAAAATCTAGGCGATAAGGTTACCAGAGGTGAAGTCCTGGCTGTCATTGAAAGCAATGAAAGTCTGGCGAGCTATGAGATCAAATCCTTGACCGCCGGAACGATCATCCAAAAGCACGCGACGATAGGTGAAGTTATTCCAGAAAACAGCGAGGTGTTCGTCGTCGCAAACCTGGACACCGTCTGGATCGATATGAATGTCTATCCCAAAGACCTTCCTTACATGAAGGAAGGGGAAGCTGTCCGCATCCTGGGGCCGGCGAAGGGCCTGGAGTCGGAAGGCAAGATTGCTTATGTGGGTCCAATCGTGAGCGAGCACACCAGGACAGCGATGGCTCGCGTCGTCATACCGAACAAGAATGGGAAGTGGCGTCCTGGAATGTTCGTCACAGCCAAAGTCGCTGTCGATCGTTTGCCTGCTTCCATTGTCGCTCCCAAGGAGTCGGTGCAGAATGTCGAGGGCAAGCCATCGATCTTTGTGAAGACCGAGAAGGGCTTTTTGCCCAAGCCCGTTACTTTGGGACGCGAAGATGCCAAAAATTATGAAATCGTCGATGGTCTGGAGGCCGGCGATCAGCTCGTAACTGAAGGAGCCTTTGTACTGAAAGCTGAAAAAGGCAAATCCGAAGCGGAGCATGAAGATTAACCTTCAAAAATCTTTCAAGAATTAAGGACATTTCATGCTAGACAGAATATTGAAATTTTCCATACAGCATCGATTCCTCATCATGCTGATGTCAGTGGTTGTGGCGATTGCCGGGTTGTTTTCGCTCACAAGGCTCCCGATTGATGCAGTTCCGGATATCACGAACGTTCAGGTCCAGATCAACACCGTCTCGTCAGCGCTTTCGCCCATTGAAATGGAAAAGCAGGTAACGTTTCCGATTGAAACGACTCTTGCGGGGATACCGGGCCTCACCTACACGCGCTCCCTGTCCCGGAATGGATTTTCCCAGGTGACGGCGGTTTTTAAAGACGACGTCGATATTTATTTTGCCCGGCAACAGGTCGCGGAGCGTCTCCTTGAAGCCAGGGAGAATCTTCCGCCCGGAACCGATCCCAAGATGGGACCAATTTCAACCGGCCTTGGTGAAGTCTTCATGTGGACGCTTGAATTCGGACATCCTGGAGGAAAGGATGCCCCTCTCGGAACCCGTGATCAACCGGGTTGGCAGGAGGGAAGCGTCTATGTCACTCCCGAGGGCCAGCGTCTCACGGATAAGTTCGAGCAGGCGGCCTACCTGCGGACAGTTCAGGATTGGATCATCCGGCCTCAACTCAAAAGTCTGGAAGGAGTGGCCGGCGTCGATACCATCGGCGGCTTTGTAAAGCAATATCATGTCCATCCTGATCCAAATAAGTTGATCGCCTTTGGTCTCAGCTTCACCGACGTGATCGAAGCTTTGGAAAAGAATAATGTCAGTACGGGAGCGGGATACATTGAACGAAACGGGGAGTCTTATCTTGTGCGGGCTGACGGCCGTATTGGGTCGCTGGATCAAATAGCCAGCATCGTGGTCGGAAGTCAGAAGGGAACGCCCATCCGTATCGGCGATATTGCCGACGTTCGTCTGGGTCAGGAGCTTCGCACGGGAAGCGCCAGTAAAAGCGGCCAGGAAGCTGTCGTCGGAACGGCCCTAATGCTCATTGGTGAAAACAGCAGAGCCGTCGCGAAAGCGGTCGATGAGAAAATTCAGACCATTCGAAAGAGCCTGCCGACCGATGTTATCATCACGCCAGTTCTCAATCGAACGAAACTTGTCGATGCTACCATCAAGACGGTCGAGAAGAACCTGGCTGAGGGTGCGATCCTCGTGATCGTCGTGCTCTTTCTTCTGCTGGGCAACATCAAGGCGGCGCTGATCACGGCATCAGCCATTCCACTTTCTATGCTGATGACATCCATGGGAATGGTGAGGTGGAAAATCAGTGGTAACCTCATGAGTCTTGGGGCCATTGACTTTGGTTTGATCGTTGATGGTGCCGTCATTATTGTGGAAAACTGCTTGCGGCATCTTGCTGAAAAGCAGCATCAACTCAAACGCGAATTGAATCTCAATGAACGTCTCCATGAAGTCTTTGTCGCCAGCAAAGAGGTGATCAAGCCCTCCGCTTTCGGTCAAGCCATCATCATCACGGTCTATCTTCCCATCATCAGCCTGACAGGCATTGAAGGCAAGATGTTCCATCCGATGGCGATGACCGTTATCATCGCTTTGGCAGCTGCCTTCATTCTGTCGATAACTCTTGTGCCAGCGCTTGTGGCCATGTTCATCAAGGGAAAAATCAGCGAGAAAGAAAACCGCCTCTTCGCCTGGGCCAAGAACAGGTATGAACCCGCGATCCACTTCGCTATCAATCGCAGCAAGCCTGTCGTTGCGGTTGCCGTTGGGATTTTCCTCTTGTCGATCCTCTTGTTCGGGCGGCTGGGTCAGGAATTTATTCCAACCCTGGATGAAAAGGACCTCGCTATTCAAGCCTTGAGAATACCAAGCACCGGGATCACGCAATCCACGAAGATGCAAGGGGTGGTTGAAAAAACCATTGCATCGTTCCCTGAAGTCGCGTTCGTCTTTTCCAAGACAGGCACCGCAGAGATGGCTTCCGACCCCATGCCGCCCAATGCGTCGGATACCTTCATCATTCTGAAGCCGCAAGACGACTGGCCGAACAAGGGCGAAACGAAAGAGGAACTGCGGGCTCGCCTTGAAAAGGCGCTTGGCAATCTACCGGGTAACAACTACGAATTCACGCAGCCGATTCAAATGCGTTTCAATGAACTCATTGCGGGTGTGCGCGGTGATGTCGCCGTGAAGGTATACGGCGAGGAATTCGCCGATATCGAGGCCACAGCGGCGGCGATCGGTCGAATCATCCAGTCAATTCCCGGTGCCGCTGACGTGAAAGTCGAGCAGACCAAAGGACTTCCCGTCATGAACGTCGAGATTGACCGGAATCTCATCGCTCGAAATGGCCTTTCCATGAAAGATGTCCAGGATGTGGTGAACATTGCGATCGGAGGCAGGGAAGCAGGTATGGTTTTCGAGGGCGATCGCCGGTTTGATCTCATGGTTCGTCTGCCTGAGTCCATCCGGGACAACATCGATGAACTGAAATCCATACCTGTGCCTTTGCCGCAGGATAAAGATGACGAACGATCGTCCGCATCGAGCCCTGGCATGGGCCACAGGCACGAAGTCGATGATGATGATCGACCATCATTCATTCCCCTCGGTGAGCTGGCCAACCTCAAGACCAGTGAAGGACCAAATCAGATCAGTCGGGAGAATGGCAAGCGCCGCATTGTGGTGCAGGCCAATGTTCGCGATCGCGACATCGGATCCTTTGTTGCGGAAGCTCAGGAGAAAATTGACAAGGAAGTCAAACTCCGCTCAGGACAATGGCTGGAATGGGGCGGGCAGTTCGAGAATCTGGTGGCAGCTCGGCAGAGGCTTGCCATTGTGGTGCCGGCCTGTTTCCTTTTGATCTTCATTATTCTGTTCAGTGCCTATGGTTCCGCAAAATATGCCTTGATCATCTTCTCTGGGGTGCCATTGGCTTTATCTGGTGGTGTGATCGCACTCTGGCTGCGTGGGATGCCCTTCTCCATTACAGCCGCCGTTGGTTTTATCGCTCTTTCAGGTGTCGCCGTGCTTAACGGCCTCGTCATGGTCAGCTTTATAAACCAGCTGCGCGAAGAGGGATTGTCTCTCGAAGATGCGATCCTGAAAGGATCTCTCACGCGCCTGCGGCCTGTGCTAATGACAGCCCTGGTCGCTTCCCTCGGGTTTTTGCCCATGGCACTCGCCACAGGGACAGGTGCCGAGGTGCAAAAGCCTTTGGCAACGGTGGTCGTTGGTGGACTTTTTACCAGCACCCTTTTAACTCTGCTCGTGCTGCCGGCTCTTTATAAGCTTTTTGAAAGGCGGAAGGTTGAGGAAGCCGACATTTGATCAGTATTGCATGCGAACCCTTTAGGGTTCTCAGGATTGGTATCTGTGCCTTCAAGATTGATTGCGATCTTGAAGGCCATTTTGATAAGGATACTTTGGAATGACAGACAATCATATGGATTCATGCTGTACGCCTGCCGATGGAAAGCAGACCCAAAAGGTTCCTGAGTCCAAAGCTCATGAGGATACCAGGTCCGCGCGCTCGTCTTTTCGCATCCCTCAGATGGACTGCGCAAGTGAAGTGTCCACGATCCAGGGAAAATTGGAAGGCGAGGCTGGTATCTGGAATATGAAATTTGATATCAGCAATCGGTTGCTGACCGTCAATTTCGATGATCAGATTATCTCCAGCGAAAAGATCCGGGAAATGTTGAAAGCGATTGGATTACCCGCCACAGTCCAGGAAAGCCAGACTGAGGCAGAAGATTCTCACAATCATGAGGGTTTTTCCACAAGCTATCTGAGGCTGGCTTTGGCTGGCGCTTGTGCCATTGGCGCTGAGGTCCTGGAGCTGAGTTTCCCAAATCTTTCTGAATGGATCGTGTTTACTCTCGCTGCTGTTGCCGTTTTGCTGTCTGGTATCGATGTCTATAAAAAAGGGTTTATTGCCCTTTCGCGTGCGCAGCTGAATATCAATGCTCTGATGTCGATCGCTGTCACTGGGGCTTTGGCGTTAAGGCAGTGGCCGGAAGCGGCCATGGTGATGTTTCTTTTTGCCGTTGCAGAATTGATTGAAGCGAAGGCTTTCGACAGGGCTAGAAATGCCTTTCGGAAATTGTTGGAACTGGCCCCGGATACCACGACTGTCATGAGTTCGGCTGGTGCCTGGGAAGCGCGTGCCACCAGGGAAGTTAAAATTGGGACTTTGGCGCGTGTACGTCCTGGGGAAAGGATCAGCCTGGATGGGGTGATAGCCAAAGGAAGCTCATCCATCAACCAGGCACCCATAACAGGGGAGAGCGTGCCTGTTGAGAAAACCATCGGGGACAAGGTCTTTGCGGGAACGATCAATGAGGCCGCTGAAATCGAATACAAGACAACGTCCGCAGCGACGGATTCCACTCTGGCCAAGATAGTTGAGACTGTTGACAACGCACAGGGAGCACGAGCACCCACACAAAGGTTCATCGATCGGTTCTCCAAATATTACACACCGGCGGTGTTTTTTATTGCTCTTGCTGTTGCGATCCTGCCGCCGCTTTTTGGTGGCGGTGCCTGGTTCGATTGGCTCTATAAAGCGCTGGTGCTCCTGGTTATCGCCTGCCCTTGCGCTCTTGTGATCTCGACACCCGTGACGATTGTCAGCGGACTGAGTGGAGCGGCCAAACACGGAGTTTTGATCAAAGGCGGGGCCTATTTAGAAAGGGGGTCAAAGCTCAAGATTATTGCCCTGGACAAGACGGGAACACTCACCTACGGCAAACCCCACCAGACCGACTTTTCGCTTCTGGATGGCGGCGATGAAAAGGAAGCGCGATCGATAGCCGCCAGTCTCGCATCGCGTTCCGATCATCCCGTCTCTCAGGCGATTGCCTTGAAAGCTCAGGAGGATGGCGTCCCCTTGCTCAATGTCGATGACTTCGCGGCGATGAGCGGGCGTGGCACAAAGGGAATGATTGGCAGCCGGCAATATTTTCTGGCTAATCATCGGTTTATCGAGGAGATAAAAGTCTGCTCGCCCACTGTTGAAAAACTGCTTGAAGCCTACGAACGGGAAGGCAAAACGGTCACCATACTCGCTACCTCTGAGCGGGCTTTGGCAGTCATGGGTGTGCGGGATGCAGTGAGACCATCCAGCAGCGAGGCTATTGCAAGCCTGCACAAACTGGGTTTGAAGACTCTCATGCTGTCCGGTGACAACCAGTTGACTGCAGAGAAGATCGCCAAAGAGGTGGGGATTGATGAGGCAGTGGGTCATCTCCTGCCGGCGGACAAGATGAAGGCCATTCAGAAGTACAGCCAGAAGAAGCTACTCATCGGAATGGTCGGCGATGGCATCAACGATGCGCCAGCGCTTGCCAGTGCTGACATTGGCTTTTCGATGGGGGTTGCAGGTACGGATGTCGCTATCGAGACATCTGATGTGGCAATTATGGACGATGATCTGCGGAAGGTTCCGGTTTTCATTCAGCTATCACGAAAGACGAATAAAGTTCTGAAACAGAATATAACTGTGGCGATCGGCATCAAGGCGGTTTTTTTCGTGCTGACACTTATGGGGTTGAGTACCATGTGGATGGCGGTTTTCGCAGATACCGGGGCAAGCCTTTTGGTTGTCCTGAATGGATTGAGATTGAATCGATAAACTCTGAAGTTGGGAATGGATGGCATGGAGCAACCAAAATTTGCTACGAGAGTCCTGAAAGAACAGCCTGACTTGGTTGAATTTGTCAGTCGAGCAGGCCAGGAGACGAAAAAGCGAATTACCATGAGCCAATTGAGTCAACAGGAGGTTCATGGCATTTATATTAAGGGAAAGATGTTGGCGGGGTTTGCATTTGAGCCTTCTCCATACACCAATACTTTTTTGGGACTAAAAGAGAATGAAAAAGTTGCCGGGATAGGTTCGTTCTGGATCTCCAGGACTGAAAGGTCTCGTTTGCTGATTCATTATACGGCGGCAATCGTTTTGTCGTCTCTCATCGGGAAGAAAAGGAAGTTGGAATATATCGTTTTTTCTTCCAGCAATTCGAAAGTCCACGATATTTGTGACGTTTTGAGGTTTGAAAGAATCTCTTTCAAAAGTCAGCCGCTGCTGGAAAAAGATCCCTGCTGGGTTTATCTGGTTCGATTGAGCTGGATGAACTTTTTTCGGTTCATGAGATTAATATTCACCAAGCCACAGGTTTGAACCCCATTGTTGACAGCGGTCTAGAGGGGCGCAGTTCGTTTGGTCGAACGGATATGACCAGCTGGCTTATAGCCCTAAGATGCACATAAAATTATACACATCAAATGTGACATTTCCTATCTGGCGCAGTCAGCAAAATTTTAAATCCTAAATTTGATAGAGAAGTTAAGATCACCTTGCCGCGAGCGGCGTTCAGAAAATTCAGTGGCGCGGCTTGAAAGGCCAATCTTAAGATCTATCGGTTCATAAAACGAATAAATCTAAGATTGGAAATAATGACATATGTCCAGAGTACGCAGCAATCCCAACCGCCCCAAAAAAGGACAGGCCATAAAGGTTCAGCCAATCAGACGTCTTGAAGATATTCGTGCCATCAAGCGCTTTTTGGCAGGTGATCCCCGAAACCTCGCCATTTTTACGCTTGGCATCAATTCGGCTCTGCGGGCATCGGATCTTCTTCGCATTCGCATCGATCAGGTGAAAGGGCTCAGGCCCGGCGAAAGCTTCGAAGTGAAGGAAAAAAAGACCGGACAGTATCGCCGCGTGATGCTCAACAAGGTGAGCCATCGGGCGATCCAGGACTGGATTCAAAGCGTCAGGGATTGGGAGGAGAACGACTGGCTTTTTCCTTCGCGCAAGAGCAAAGGAAGGCTCCTTGTGCCCACTCTAACGGCCATGGTCAAAAGCTGGTGCCGCGCGATCAACCTCGCGGAAAACTATGGCAGCCATACGCTGAGAAAGACCTTCGGATATCAGCAGCGGGTGACGTTTGGCCTTGGGACTGCGGAACTTATGTGGATTTACAATCACAGCTCAGAGCGCCAGACTCTTTCCTATCTTGGTATCGAGCAGGATGAGATCAGGGACGTTCACTGGAACGCCCTTTGAGGGAACGAAAGGTTGTGTGGCCTGGGCTTCCAACCATAGCCCCACTTTCAAACCTTACGGGCAATCAGGGCAGTCGCAATTGTCACAGTGATCGCACTGACAGTGTTCGCAGGCGCATGCTGAACAGGGGCAACTCTGAGCGGCCGATGCAACGGTGGCGACTGGACCAAGACTAAAGGTCAAGGTTAGAAGCTGAAGAGTTTTCATTAACATACTAATATCCTTAATTTTTGTGGCCGCTATAGAAGACGGATCGTCTTCCGGGAGGCGGCATTTGCTATCGTCTACGCCATACCCAGACCAGATGTGACAGGGTGAGGTCACGAAATTGAACATCGGGTCGTATACTCTGTTGAAGTATCAGGATCAGGAGCAAGGGGGCATGTGGACAATCGAAGCGACGAGACATTGTTAGACCTCTACTTCGCTGGTGATGCGGACGCTTTCAAGGTGTTCTTTGAGCGTCACGCTGGGCGCGTGGTGGGCTATGCGATGAGCAAGGGATTGAGACAGGAAATTGCACTGGAAGTGAGGCAGGATGCTTTTCTGCGCCTGCACAGGTCGATTCATACCTACGAGAAAGGACGCCCTGCGCTGCCTTGGTTTTTTACTATTGTTCATAACTGTGTGATAGATGCGTTGCGCCAAGTAAAGCAGCTCGGCAATCTCAGGTCGCAAATGATCGGGGAGCGAGGGACACCTGGGGTCGTTACCGGAACAGACTCCCTAATTGATTCGACCGGAACACTGGCAAGCCTTTCAGAGGAACAAAGAAAGGTTTTTGAAATGCGAGTGTTCAATGAACTGTCTTTCGCTGAAATCTCGGTTGAAACCGGCAAAACCGAGGTCTCCCTTCGGAAGGTTTTTGAAAGGGCGAGACGTAAAATACAGGGTATTTTGTCTGGGAGCGATTGATATGGAAACGGAAAAGATGAAAGATCAGGAATTGATGACCTTCATGAATGCAGTAGCGCCGGACCAGAACGGTTCGCAGGTGCCGCTTTCCATCGTCAAAGACCTGGTTATCTCCAAAGCAAGGATCGGGATGGTCTACCTTGTTGGAAGCATTGCTGGGTATTTTTTAACTCTGGTTGTTTGCGCTCAATGCTCGATCGGTCTGTCGCCCTTAGCGTGGAAGACAGCAGGTCTGATTCAGAGCATGCCTGATCCGTGGTGCGCACTCATATGCGGCTCGATCTTTGGGGTCTCCCCGTTTGTGGCATCTCTTGTTCTCCTGACCCGCTTTCAGCACCGTTTCCTGCTTTTTCGTATGACATGGATACCGATCCTTGTCCCGGCCATTGCATGCGCTATTCTCACAGTTTTTGGTGCCGGCCACGACTGGTCATGGCACGGCTATTGGATGCTTGCGGCGGTCCTCACTCCCTATCTTTTGGAAATGTTTGCTGGCACCGTGCTTAAACAAGCAAGGTGGCGGCCTAATCCGGCCTGATCCGTATCCATGAAGTCAGAATGGACGAGAGGTGCTTATAAACGACCGTCTGCATTTTCTGGATCGGACGGCTTCTTTTTAGGAGGAAAAAGCCTGTCCACGAGGCCCGGATCTTCCGCCAGGGCCTTATCCAGTTCCTCCGTAGCGCGAAGCATGCGCATTGCAACTGTCATCTCCCTGAGATGCGCAATCGATTGACCAGTGCCTTTCGCCAGGATTTTCAGAGTTTCGTCAGGGGGATTGAAGCTAAGCTGGTCGGCCTCAGCACGTTCAAGGTTTAAAACCCGAAGGCAAAAAATTTCATAGGAAATGTCATAAGAGTTTGCGATTCGCCGTATCCACTGACGTAGCAGATCATAAGGCCCGGGTGTTGGATGAAGTGGCCATCTATCGCTCATGGTTTTAAAATCCTTTCAACTCCTCGGCAATAAACTTTTGAATCTTCGCATAAAGCGCACCATCTCTGGGTCCCCAGCTTCCAATGCCACCATCCTTCGCCGCGTCCGCGCAGGAAGAGTCATCTCACGCAAGCGCTCGATCGGCTGCCTTGTACCTTTTGAAAGAATCTCAAGGGCTTTATCACCTGGCTTTCGGTCGATCTGGGTTATTTCATCGCGACTGAGGTATAAAACTTTCTGGTAAAATATCCTGGATGAAATGCCATAAGATTCCGCGATCCGGCGTATCCATTCACTCAAAAGCTCATCATCCCATGGCACTGGATGGAGAGGCCAGTTTTCGCTCATATCGGCAAGGGCCACCCTTCCCCGGCCAAATTCTTTGTAATCTTCCAAATAAGCTCTGGATCTCCGCTCCCACCTTTTTCCAGCTCTTTCTCAATCAAGTGTGATTGAGCAGTAACATTCCGCTCTCGCAGCAGCTCGATCGGTTGCCTTGTGCCTTTTGATAATATGTCCAGCGTTTTTTCGCTTGGCTGGTAGTCAAGATGAAGCCTTTCAATTCGATCAAGACCCAAAACCCTTTGACAAAAGTCGTAATAGGAGACGCCATAAACTTTTGCAATGCGACGTATCCACTGGCTCAATAGTTCATGATCGTAAGGTGTTGGATGGAGCGGCCAGCCTTCACTCATATTCTGACACTCTCGTAAACCCGGCGACGGGCCTGGGGACCAAGATATTCGACCCGCGAGAGAATTTCGCAGTCGAGGCATTCGTGCCCGCTCGTGATGGCGAGTTCCGCCCCACGTCTCAGGAATGTTGAAATCTCGCCAATGGTCCCTTCTGTTTTTTCAAGTATCATCTGCCTTACATCGTCCGCCAGAAGGTTTGATGGCTTTTTAAGCGGCAATATCCCTGTGAAACTGGCAAGGAGCCTTGCGAATTCCACGTCGTCACTCCAGGTTGGAAGGACCAGCGGTTCAAACCTGTTTTCAAGCTGGTTATCGGTGCGAATGGCCAGGTACGCATCCTTGATCCCAACCCCGACTATGGAAAGCCGGAGTTCATTGCCGATAAACCTCAGAAGGTTCAAAAACTCCTGCTGTTTTGAATTGGAACCGCTTAATAGATTATGAATCTCATCGATGATCAGAACCCTTGTATCGATGCTCCCGAGGATTCTCAAGACGGTCTGCTCGATGGCTGCCGGTATCCGATAGTTCAGATAGGGCATATTGATGGCTCTCAAGAGGGCGGTATAGAACCGGCCCGGGCTGGGATCGGATGGCATCTGCATGATAACAACGGGTACAATATCGTGTTGGCCACAGCTTGATACCATTTGCGGATGCTTGCGCTTGAATTTTTCCACGATCATGGTTTTTCCGTTGTTGGTCGGGCCGATGATCATAAGGTTCGGCATACGAACACGCTTTGGATGCGCGAGGAGCGCATGCAGCTTGTCCAAAGCCCGGTTGGCTGTTCCATATCCGATCCACCAATCGGAATGAATGGCGCTGATCCGCTCATTTTGAGGGAGTTCCATGAGATCATACACATGAGGTAAAAGATGGTTCATCGCCATGTTTCCACATCTGGAAATGGTTCAACATGGGACAGGGCTGGTGACAGAGCCTTCGTGGAGTTTTCCTGTCCCTGCTTTCTATTTTGTCTGGTAGCAGGCCGCTTCTCCCGTCTGCGCCGCTCCTTGCTGGTCATGCGTTTTCCCTCGTCCTCAATTTTTCGCATTTCCTCAATAGCAGAAAAAATCTGCTCTTCTGTGACATCGGTCTTCGCACGTCTAATGTTTTTGGTTGCAGCGCGATGCTCATAAAGACTGATGGGTGGACGGTAAATGGACCTATAAGGAACTCTGATATAACCATTGCCATCCGGGTCGGAAACATAGACCTGACCAAGATCCCGGGGATCGCGGCGGATGATGAGCTTGCCAAAATCAAGTCGTCTCGGAATGAGTGATGCAAGGCTGTTTGAGTAGTATAAAATATGGTCGAGAAGGATTCCCTCGCGCTGAAGAGTTCGCCTGTATATGGGCAGGAAATCCAGTTTCACACTCGCTTCATCGAAGACTTTTGCTGTAAAGCCACTTTTATATGCTTCGTCCAGCTTCTGGAATGGACTCTGCCCGAGACCTCTGTGGGGTGCATTGTGATAAAATTTCGTGATTGCGACGAGCAGCCATTTCTCAAGCTCTTTTATGGTAAGGCATGCAAGTTTTTCAGAAGCATATGATCCACGTTCCCGAATGTTGGAGAAAGTTGTGCCAGGAATTTCGTGCACCAGTTTCATAAGTGTTCCGAGAACACGCTCCACAATCCCGCCATAGTGAGGTCTGCCGGGTGGCCTGTAATGAATTTTTATACCGTGCTGAGAGCAGCCCCGTTCAAAGGCTTCGCCATGAAATTCACTGCCGTTATCAACGTGGATACATGCGGGCTTGCCATGGAGCGGCCATTCTGCGTCTATCTCATGCTCCAGCAGCCAGCTTGTTTTGTTGGCAATGATGCTTGTGATGCAGAGCGCGACCGAGGTTGCCGACGGCGGGTCAAGGCTTAGATAAAAACCTGGGACGCATCGGCTGAAAACGTCGATGGCCAGCGTCAGATATGGACGACCAATCGGTTTTCGCTCCTGGCTGTCAACGATAATAAGATCGACAGGCGTATGATCAATCTGCACGATATCAAGCGGCTCCGACGCTTCAAGGCTGCTTTGCCTGGAGGATTTGGTCATCTTCGATAGCGGTTCCCGTTTCGCGAGTTCCCCAGGATCAAGCTTTCCGATCCGCCGCCATAAAGTGCAGGAAGACGGTGGCTTCAGGCCCTGGCTTTTGGCCCGCCGGAGAACTTCTCGGTACGCTGCTGCAACCGATGGCCGCTGCCTGCTGCAATAGACTTCCATTACAACCTCGCTAACGAGGCGTTCCTGGTCAACCTTTGTGCGTGGTTTTCCCCTGCCTCCCGAGGATTTACCGGGCACGAGCGAGGACGTTGAGGCATGGCTTCGGTATCGTTTGATCAGTTCATAGACCTGACGGGGGGATAATTCCAGCTCACTTGCTGCGCTTTCGACAGATTGCTGTGAGCATGCGGGCAATCGAGCAAGCTCAGCGATAACTGATACCCTACGCTCAGCCTCCTGCCATAAATCTTTTGGATACTCTGACAGATCCATTTCTGACTCCCCGAAGGGGGGGATTTTTGAAGACGACTTTGAAAGAAAAGCTGCCTACTGAATCCGACTTTGAAAGATTGAAGTCAACTTTGAAAAATCCCCATGTCTTAAGTGATTGAAAATATTGACCCCGTACTGAAGTCGACTTTGAAATCTGACACGAAAGGCGGCGAAGCTCCGCCGTTAATCCGTCCGCCGGAGATCTCGCCCAGGCAGGCTGAAGGCCGAGCAAGCCTGACAGGCCCGAAAAGCCCGGCACGGGCGTCGGCGGCGATGACGGCGGCGGCATTATCCAGGGTTGATGATGGAAGTGGAGGATATCGACAACCTCTCGCGCAACCAAGACATCGCGGTCGGACTGCAAGTGATCTTGAAGCCACGGGCCCGTCCCACCCCGACATGGACCTCGATGCCCGAACGGACGTTAGATTTCGAGTTCTAGGCGTTCTGCGATGAAGGTTGGATCCCAGCCGGGATTGAAAGTGTCGACGTGGGTGAATCCGAGCCGCTCGTATAGGCCACGCAGGTTCGGGTGGCAGTCGAGCCGCAGCTTGGCGCACCCCTGCGTTCGCGCGGCATGGCGGCAAGCCTCGATCAGCGCGGAGCTGACACCCCGGCCCGCATGTGTCCGTCGCACCGCGAGCTTGTGCAGATATGCGGCCTCCCCCTTGAGGGCGTCGGGCCAGAACTCGGGATCCTCGGCCGACAAGGTGCAACAGCCGACGATGCCGTCGCTGCAACTCGCGACTAGGAGCTCGGATCTCAGGACGAAGGTCTCCGCGAATGTCCGGTCGATCCGCGCGACGTCCCAGGCGGGCGTTCCCTTGGCGGACATCCACGCCGCAGCGTCGTGCATCAGCCGCACAACCTCGTCGATATCACCCGAGCAGGCGACCCGAACGTTCGGAGGCTCCTCGCTGTCCATTCGCTCCCCTGGCGCGGTATGAACCGCCGCCTCATAGTGCAGTTTGATCCTGACGAGCCCAGCATGTCTGCGCCCACCTTCGCGGAACCTGACCAGGGTCCGCTAGCGGGCGGCCGGAAGGTGAATGCTAGGCATGATCTAACCCTCGGTCTCTGGCGTCGCGACTGCGAAATTTCGCGAGGGTTTCCGAGAAGGTGATTGCGCTTCGCAGATCTCCAGGCGCGTGGGTGCGGACGTAGTCAGCGCCATTGCCGATCGCGTGAAGTTCCGCCGCAAGGCTCGCTGGACCCAGATCCTTTACAGGAAGGCCAACGGTGGCGCCCAAGAAGGATTTCCGCGACACCGAGACCAATAGCGGAAGCCCCAACGCCGACTTCAGCTTTTGAAGGTTCGACAGCACGTGCAGCGATGTTTCCGGTGCGGGGCTCAAGAAAAATCCCATCCCCGGATCGAGGATGAGCCGGTCGGCAGCGACCCCGCTCCGTCGCAAGGCGGAAACCCGCGCCTCGAAGAACCGCACAATCTCGTCGAGCGCGTCTTCGGGTCGAAGGTGACCGGTGCGGGTGGCGATGCCATCCCGCTGCGCTGAGTGCATAACCACCAGCCTGCAGTCCGCCTCAGCAATATCGGGATAGAGCGCAGGGTCAGGAAATCCTTGGATATCGTTCAGGTAGCCCACGCCGCGCTTGAGCGCATAGCGCTGGGTTTCCGGTTGGAAGCTGTCGATTGAAACACGGTGCATCTGATCGGACAGGGCGTCTAAGAGCGGCGCAATACGTCTGATCTCATCGGCCGGCGATACAGGCCTCGCGTCCGGATGGCTGGCGGCCGGTCCGACATCCACGACGTCTGATCCGACTCGCAGCATTTCGATCGCCGCGGTGACAGCGCCGGCGGGGTCTAGCCGCCGGCTCTCATCGAAGAAGGAGTCCTCGGTGAGATTCAGAATGCCGAACACCGTCACCCTGCTGCGTAACATCGTTGCTGCTCCATAACATCAAACATCGACCCACGGCGTAACGCGCTTGCTGCTTGGATGCCCGAGGCATAGACTGTACAAAAAAACAGTCATAACAAGCCATGAAAACCGCCACTGCGCCGTTACCACCGCTGCGTTCGGTCAAGGTTCTGGACCAGTTGCGTGAGCGCATACGCTACTTGCATTACAGCTTACCAACCGAACAGGCTTATGTCCACTGGGTTCGTGCCTTCATCCGTTTCCACGGTGTGCGTCACCCGGCAACCTTGGGCAGCAGCGAAGTCGAGGCATTTCTGTCCTGGCTGGCGAACGAGCGCAAGGTTTCGGTCTCCACGCATCGTCAGGCATTGGCGGCCTTGCTGTTCTTCTACGGCAAGGTGCTGTGCACGGATCTGCCCTGGCTTCAGGAGATCGGAAGACCTCGGCCGTCGCGGCGCTTGCCGGTGGTGCTGACCCCGGATGAAGTGGTTCGCATCCTCGGTTTTCTGGAAGGCGAGCATCGTTTGTTCGCCCAGCTTCTGTATGGAACGGGCATGCGGATCAGTGAGGGTTTGCAACTGCGGGTCAAGGATCTGGATTTCGATCACGGCACGATCATCGTGCGGGAGGGCAAGGGCTCCAAGGATCGGGCCTTGATGTTACCCGAGAGCTTGGCACCCAGCCTGCGCGAGCAGCTGTCGCGTGCACGGGCATGGTGGCTGAAGGACCAGGCCGAGGGCCGCAGCGGCGTTGCGCTTCCCGACGCCCTTGAGCGGAAGTATCCGCGCGCCGGGCATTCCTGGCCGTGGTTCTGGGTTTTTGCGCAGCACACGCATTCGACCGATCCACGGAGCGGTGTCGTGCGTCGCCATCACATGTATGACCAGACCTTTCAGCGCGCCTTCAAACGTGCCGTAGAACAAGCAGGCATCACGAAGCCCGCCACACCGCACACCCTCCGCCACTCGTTCGCGACGGCCTTGCTCCGCAGCGGTTACGACATTCGAACCGTGCAGGATCTGCTCGGCCATTCCGACGTCTCTACGACGATGATTTACACGCATGTGCTGAAAGTTGGCGGTGCCGGAGTGCGCTCACCGCTTGATGCGCTGCCGCCCCTCACTAGTGAGAGGTAGGGCAGCGCAAGTCAATCCTGGCGGATTCACTACCCCTGCGCGAAGGCCATCGGTGCCGCATCGAACGGCCGGTTGCGGAAAGTCCTCCCTGCGTCCGCTGATGGCCGGCAGCAGCCCGTCGTTGCCTGATGGATCCAACCCCTCCGCTGCTATAGTGCAGTCGGCTTCTGACGTTCAGTGCAGCCGTCTTCTGAAAACGACAAGAAAAGCCCGCGATTAAGCGGGTTTTTCGTTCTCATAAACCTATCTCAAAACCATATTCTCAATTAAACTGATATTTATGAATTTTGAGAAAACAGAGGGGCTTATGGAACACTGCGAACTTGAGCAACGGCGTTCGGATGCTGCTGGCCAGGACAAGTGTTATTCCAAAGCGCGGCTTCGTGATGAGTTTCGGATGAAACCCCGGCCCGGCGCTGTTCCGGTAAAACACTACAAAAATGAGTTCGGCAAGCAATTCGGTATCTATCGTATCTCTGACTGCATTCCAATCCAGGAACGGCAGGCAGCGCCTTCCAAGAAACAGCTACAGGCGCGGGCAATTCTGGCTGTTAAGGCCAAACTGCGCAGTAAGCTGGCCAAGGCATCAGCGATAGCCTGTCAATGGCTCGATGATGATCCGCTTGTACTGGACACTGAAACCACCGGCCTCGGTTATGACGCCCAGGTTATTGAAATAGCCATAGCTGACGCCAGTGGCAAGGTGCTTTTTGACACAAGGATCAAGCCCACCGTGGCCATCGAGGCCGCAGCGCAGGAAGTACATGGCATTAGCCCTGATGCACTTATCAATGCTCCAAGCTGGCCCGAAGTGGCCAATCGCATCGAGGCTCTTCTATCTGGCCGCACCGTTATTATCTTTAATGCTTCCTTCGACAGCCGCTTGATCGCTCAAACCGCCGGGGCTTTCGGATTGGAAACCGGGTGGTGGTCAACTTGTACTACAAGGTGTGCTATGCACTTGGCAGCCTCGGCCTACGGCTCTACCAACCCTTACGGATCAATATCACTGGCCGACGCAACATCAGCGGCAGGTGTACCCTGGACAGGTGCCGCACACTCGGCTGCGGCTGATACGCTCGCCACTGTGGAGCTGGTTAAAAGTATCGCAAGGGTTAAGCCAGCGCTGGATTTGGAGCTGTCTAAATTGCTTGAAGAGAAGGCCGGTTAATGCTGATCGGATACGCTCGGGTCTCCACCGCCGACCAAGATTTAACGCTCCAGCTTGACGCCCTGACGGCGGCTGGCTGCGACAAGATATTCACTGACAAGGCCAGCGGCACCAAGGCCAACCGTGACGGCCTAGCCGAAGCCTTGGCCTACGCCCGGCAGGGTGACTGTCTGGTGGTGTGGAAACTAGACCGGCTTGGCCGCTCAATGAAGGGGCTGGTAGATCTTGCTGCGGATCTCGAAAGCCGGAAAGTGGATCTCCGATCGCTGACGGATGGGATAGATACCAAGACTGCCGCCGGTCGCTTCTTTTTCCATGTCATGGCTGCCCTGGCTGTAATGGAACGTGAACTGATCTTGGAACGCACGAAAGCGGGTCTGGATGCTGCCAAACGGGCTGGCCGTGTCGGCGGCCGCCGCCGGGCAATGACACCGGCAAAGATGGATGCCGCTCGGAAACTGCTGGAAGGCGGAACACCGCCAAAGGACGTGGCCACCTCCATTGGGGTTTCTGTGGCCACTCTCTATCGCTACTTCCCTGCCTCGGATCGGGAAACCTGAGAAGCAAAAAGCCGGGGTCTAGCCCCGGCCATTTACTGCTGATCCTCCTGGTTATCCGACTCTCACGCCGCGCCGTTGCTTCTGTTCTTTCTGCTGCTCCTGCGTCTGAACCTTCCGCTGCTGATCTTGCTGCGCTTTGCTTACTGCCGCCACGACTTGCCGCTTCACGCCCTCCCGGCCCAGCTCGCTTTTCTGCGCCAAATCATTGAAGTCTGTATGTCGCTTCATCGTGGATAACGCCTCTACCTGCTCACTGCTCAACAGTGCAGCTTTCAGCTTGGAAGCCTCATCATCACCCAGTTTCAGCTTGCCTTCCGCTGCATCTTCCAGCCGCTGGCTCGCTCTCAAATGAGCCTTGTAGGCATCCGGTGTGATAGGTGGCAAGTCACTCGGATAAGTGTTTTCGGACGGTGCAAAAACCGGAAAAATAGCCTTTCCGCCTACAGCCTGCGCCGCCGCTTCGGCTTTCTCTCGCCCTGGGTTGTTGCCGTGCGTCATAACCAAATGACGGTCATCGTCACCGGCGACGATAACGGGCTTGTCGGGGTACTTTTCATGCAGCGCCTTAGCTACATTCTCAAGATTACCGCTATCAAATGATGCAACCGTGGCATGGCCAACAGCTTCGGCAAGCTGTGCTGCCGTCGCATAGCCTTCTGCGATTACCAACGCCGGTGCCGCTGCCAAAGCATCCATGCCGCCGACCGGATGAAAGCACCCCTCCTTCTTGCTGTTTTTGGCAAAACGCTTAGTGCCATCTTCCTGAATGTATTGCATCGTCCATTGCTTGCCATCAGTATCGAATGCTGGAATAAAGGTTTTCTGGCCCTCCTGGTCGGTCATCACTCCGGCCTTTGGCTGAACGCCCTTCGCTGCCAAATATGGGGTAGGTTGCTCGATGGGAACCAAGGCGCTCATTTGATTGGTAACACGCTGCGCGGTGGCTTCCTGTTGTTTGGCTTGCTCTGCTGCCCGCTCGGCCAACTTGGTTGCAGCCTCGGCCTGCATCTTGGCGCGTTCCTCGTCACTCAAGGCATAGCCCTTACTTATGTCATCATTTGGAGAAGATGCCATCATGCTTATTGGCTACGCTCGAATTTCAACCATCGAGCAAAATCTTGATCTTCAACTGGACGCCTTGTCTAAAGCTGGATGCAGTAAAATATTTCACGATACCGCAAGCGGTGCAAAGGGTGTGCGTATGGGTTTATCCGAAGCACTTGAATATGCCCGCGAAGGAGACACACTGGTTGTCTGGAGGCTCGATAGACTTGGCCGATCGCTGGCTCAATTGATAGATTTCATGAAAAACCTGAAGGCAAGAGGGATAGGTTTCCGAAGCATCGTTGACACAATAGATACAACAACCTCAATGGGACAGTTCTTTTTTCATGTGACCGGCGCTTTTTCGGAACTGGAACGAAATCTCATCCGTGAAAGAACTCTCGCTGGTCTGGAGGCTGCGAGAGCGAGGGGAAGAAACGGAGGCCGTCCCAAGGCTCTTGACGAACAAGATGCTTTGATGGCTTTTGAGCTTCATCAATCAAACAAAGCCACAGTTGAAGCTATTTCGAAGAGATTCGGCGTTGGGAAACGCACCCTATACAGGTATTTTAGGCGAAGCAGTTTATTAGAATCGAAACTGAATTTTAGTAAGACAACTATCGATGCAAAACAAATCAGCCAGCGCAACACGACAGCTGCTTTAGATCCTTATTAAAGGTCTGCGCCGCCAGTTTCAGGCCCTCAACCATCGTCAGATAGGGAAAAAGGCGATTGGCCAAATCCTCCACTGTCAATCGACAGCTGATCGCCAGTGCTGCTGTCTGGATCAATTCACCAGCTTCGGCTGCCACAGCCTGAACTCCGATCAAACGACTGGAGCCTGCTTCCGCAACCAACTTGATGAAACCGCGCGTATCGAAGTTGGCCAGCGCGCGGGGCACATGCTCTAGCGTTAGAAGGCGGCTTTGGGTCTCGATGCCGGCATGGTGGGCCTCGGCCTCGCTGAAACCTACTGTGGCAATCTGTGGGTCCGTAAAAATCACTGCTGGCATTGCTGCCAGATCAAGGGCCGTTTCACCGCCGACCATGTTAATCGCAGCCCTTGTGCCCGCTGCAGCTGCGACGTAAACAAACTGCGGTTGATCCGTGCAGTCACCGGCAGCATAGATATGCGAGCTGCTCGTGCGCATGGTCTTGTCAATAATGATGGCCCCCTGCGAGTCGAGATTAACTCCTACTGCTTCCAACCTGAGATCGCGTGTATTGGGAGACCGCCCAGTGGCGACCAGGAGTCTATCGGCGTGTATCTCTCCCTGTCTGGTTGTAAGAAAGAATTCGCCATCCGAGTAGCGAATGAGACTTGCCTGGGTATGCTCCAGGACTGTGATTCCTTCGTCACGAAAGGCGGCCGTGATGGCTTCACCAATTGCCGGATCTTCCCGAAAGAATAGAGTGCTTCTCGCCAAGATCGTCACCGTGCTCCCCAGTCGCGCAAAAGCCTGAGCCAGCTCCACGGCGACGACCGATGAGCCGATGACGGCAAGCCGGGGTGGGATGATGTCGCTCACCAGGGCCTCGGTCGAAGTCCAGTAAGGCAGCCCTCTTAGGCCAGGGATCGGCGGAACCGCTGCACTGGCGCCAGTGGCGATCAGGCAGCGATCGAAAGCCAGCTCGCGCTCACTGCCATCTGCCAGACGAACGGCGAGATGCTGACCGTCCCGAAAACGGGCGTCACCATGCAGAACGGAAATGGATGGATTATCGTCCAAAATACTTTCGTATTTTGCTTGCCTGAGTTCATCAACGCGCGCCTGCTGCTGTGCCAGAAGCTGGTCGCGAAGGACTATTGGCGATGAAGCCTGAATGCCTCTATCGAAGGGGCTCTCCCGACGCAGATGAGCGATATGGGCCGCACGAATCATGATCTTCGATGGCACGCAACCAACGTTGACACAGGTGCCACCAATCGTTCCACGCTCGATAAGAGTGACCTTTGCACCCTGCTCCGAAGCTTTCAGTGCGGCTGCCATCGCCGCAGCACCACTGCCTATGATGGCAACATGAAGGCTGCCTGGAGTAGTCATGCCCTGGCTTTTCGTCTGCGCTTCTGGTTGCGAAAAATCATCTCCTTTGGCCTCGCGCAGGCGGTCAACGGCAGAAACTTTATAGCCAAGATCGGTCACAGCCTGACTCAGGATTTCCGTTGAGACACTGGCTCCTGCTTCCACTTCTGCCGTGCCCTTTGGATAGGAAACGATCGCTGACTTCACTTCTGGCAGCTTTTCAAGAGCTTCCCTGATATGTTTTGCGCAGGAATTGCAGGTCATTCCAGAAATTTTTAGCGTAACCATACATAGCCCTCTTTTTAACGATCAATATTCTGTAAAAGAAATTTTGAAATATTCGATAACGGTCTACGGCTTGACTGTTGAAGGGTAGCCGGCGTTCTCCGTTGCTTTGGTTAACTTTTCTGCGTTGGTTTTTGTATCATCGAAGATGACGACGGCTTCACGTTTTTCGAAACTTACCTCTGCCTTGCCTACACCATCGACTTTGGTAAGGGCCTTCTTGATCGTTATTATGCAGGCGGAGCATGTCATGCCTGGCACAGATAACGTTATGGTCTGTGGGGCAGCCCAGATCGGAGAAGCGATGACGAGAGTCAAGAATGCAAGTAACGTTTTCATAGAGACTCCTGAATCAATAGAAGATCGGTAAAACATAGGGAAATCCGAGTGCGACCGCAACCAATGCAGCCACAATCCAAAAGATCACCTTGTAAGTTTTTTGCACCGAAGGGACTGCACAGACCTCTCCGGGCTTGCACTCCGGTCTTGGTCTATAGATGCGTTTCCATGCAAGCAGCAGGGCTATGATTGCTGCAACAATGAATAACGGGCGATAGGGCTCAAGGACTGTCAGGTTTCCAATCCAGGCACCGCTAAAACCCAAAGTTACCAGCACGAGAGGTCCCAGGCAGCAGCTGGATGCAAGAAGCGCTGCGATCCCTCCGGCAAAAAGCGCGCCACGGGTATTGGGATTCCTGGACATGGTGATCTCCTTTCAATTTTTGCATGAACGGTATTTCAAGAGCCATGCAGGTATCAGGCTTTATCCTGTTCAAGCGCTTCGATAATCGGGCAGCTGGACGACGGAATCTCTCTGCTGCAAGTCAAAACCAGCTTTTCAAGTGCCGTTCTGATGGCTATGAGATCTGAAATTTTTTTCGAAACCTCTTCAACCTTGGCCTCGGCTCTGGATTTGACCGAAGCACATTTTGCTTTGGAGCCTGCTCTCAGATTGAGAAGGTCCTTAATTTCTTTCAGAGAAAATCCGAGATTCTTGGCACGAAGGATAAAGGTCAGTTTCGTTACATTTACAGGATCATATTTTCTATAGCCGCTTCCCGGTTTATAGGATGGCCTCTCGATGAGTCCCTTGCTTTCATAAAACCGGATGGTTTCAACTCCTACTCCTGATACCTTCGCCAAAGTGCCTATGGTCATGGGCTCCATCATATCCCTTCCCCCTGCAAAAGACTTTACGGTCCGTACTATACTACGGACTCAAGAGGAAAAATTTAACATATTGTTATCAAAGATTTTTATTGTCGCTAAAGAGGGATTTGCTTGTGGATAGATGTCATGGCGAGATGTCACTTTGTACAACGTGGAATGTTACCAATGTTGACCACATCAAGGAGTTCTTAGTGGGCGTGCTTTTGAAGGTGATACGGCGGATTTTTCCAAAATCCTGCCGGTTATACCTCAATGGCTTGATTGGGACAGGACATAGAACACCTGAACTGCAAGGCTCACAGAGGAAATGGTGGGTTTTTTAAGCAATCCTTACCATCCCCCCGATAACTGCCAGAGCTGCGGGGACACTAAACAAGGCAAGGCCTGAACCGACAGACATCCAAATCTCCTAAAAGTAGCCTCCTGGGGGAGTCTGTCCCCCAGATCAACCATAATCTATTGGTTGGCATCGTCCCGCTGTGTGAGTCCAAGTTCAATAGCGAGTCTCGACGCAAGATCAGTATCAGACTTGAGTACGGCTTCAGAAGAAACAGGATTTTTCAGGCTGAATGTTACAATCAGGCACTTTGCACCATCCTCAGTCTTGAATATGCCCTTTGTGGCCCAGCTATACCCGCCTTCCATGGACTCAACGCCCGACTTTTCCTTGCCAATCAAACCTTTTTTGACCTCAGAATCTTTCATCGACGTGTCGTTCCACGCATCCTGAAAGATCGTTTTTTGGCAGTCGCCAGACCTGGCTTCACTTTGAAGGACATTCTGCTGAGCGTCTTTCGTAAAGACCACTGATTCAGAGCTTCCGGAAGTGATTCCGTCAGCATCCGTAACCAGGGTCATGCCTGCCCCGACCGACGTGAAAAGGAAAGGGCTGATTCGCTGATAGCCTGGTCGGAGGAAATAGAATCTATTGAACTTCATGCCATCGGCGACGAGTTCAAAGTAGCGCAAAAGATCACTATTCTCAGGGACGGCAGCGAAGGATTTATCTGCTGGATGAATCATCAGCTCGATACAGTTTGCACCAAACCTGGCGGTGGCAGTAAAGCCCTCGAACGTGCTGTCAACGTTTCTCAGGAACCAATTCGCACCGCTGTCGGTCTTTCCACCAATTTCTCCAGAAGCTGGTTCAGACTTATAGTTCTGGCATTGATCGGAGATTAACTGGACCAAAAAATCGGCTTTATTACCGCCGTTCGCAGAAACAGCTGATATTGGGATAAGGTCAGTTACAACGGTCTTGCCTAATGTATCGCTGCTCCAGCGATATTCAGCTTTTCTGTCTGTGGCAGGCAGAATGAGTTCCCAGCCGGCGACTGAAACATAACTGCCATCCAGCACCTGTGGATAGACCAGACTGATTGGGTTAGTCGATTTGTTGTCATTGTCGCTCTTGTCTTTGCCACACGCGGTCAAGGCAATTGCGCAAGCGATGGCAATTTTGAACTTCATTGAAATCCCTCTCTTAAAAATTATCGCAGTCGGGGTCGCCATCGAAGTTCGAGGTCCCCGTATATTCGCACGTAAATCGAATGGTCTGTGCCTGCCATGTCCTGGTGCAGGCTGCCTGACAGGCATTTCGGTCATATCCGGGACTAAAAACGTCAATGGCCGGGCAGGTGCTGTCATATATCTCATATACTCCACCGTCGCAGGAGTCGCCCGTACCAAGATTCGCGCCGGTAACCAAAAAAGAGTATCCTACTGGAACGACGTTTGTATCCTTTTGTCGCCCATGCCGTGGTCCGTTGGATGCACCGGGGCGACAGTATTTGCAGGTCAGCCTCTTTCTATCCCAGTCCGAAGCGTTTAGGTAACCTCCTTTCGTGAACTGGCCGAATGAGAACCAAAACGCCTGCCCACTGCCGTTCTTGGGATGGGCGCAAAATTCGGGGGCAGCCTTGATATAGTCCACTGTTTCGCAGCCGGCAAAGCTGACATCACCGACGACATTTATGCCCGGTGGATAGACCAATAGATTCCCTGCCGCAGTGGAACTCTGCATGTAAACGCTTGCACAAAATAGCAGTCCGAAAAGCCTTTTCGACATATGTTTTGTCCCTTGTGTTCGGCTTCCGGCGCACCGGAGCCGCGTATAGCAATAATTTCGGAAAATGTCTTCTGGAATTGGTTACATGAGTCTACCCAGCTTCTGGGAGATCTCTTCCCTGGTCCTGCCGGCCAGGATGAGGCCGGTTTTGTAGAAATACAGGTATGGTTCGCGCCTGCTTTTCTCGACACTCGTGGAAATGAATTCAGCTGCCGCGTCGGGGCGGAATCGTGCGAATTGCTCGAAAACCTGCATGGTGATGTTTGACTGTGATTTTGTCTGTTCAGATGCAGATGGCGAGAAGTCCACAGGACGTGTGGCAATGTCTTCGATGATTTCAAGAGCCAAAGGCCAGTCGCTGGCATTTTTGGCAAAGTAGGCCAGGGTGTCAACGAGTGAAATAACGGTATCGGCCCCGTCTTTACTCCTGGCAAGATCAGCGCTCTCAAAGACAATTACCCGCCCTGCATGCGCCAGGAGCCGGTCCTGATATTTATAGACCAATCCGCGGAACTCATTGGCCTTGTCGGCGTCCATCTTCCCCGCAATAAAATATTTCCTGATCTGCTCCACTACAAGGTCAGCTTCACCTCTCTCGCCTGAATCCAGCGGCTTGTAGGAAGTCAGCCAGCTTTCAGACAAGCCATGCTCCGGCAATGGACCGTTGGCTGGCAAAGCTTGCGACTCTGCGTGGTGGGCCTTTTCAGGGGGATTCGGGGCGATAGCGGTCATGACAGGTGTGGGAACAGGCTGGCGATAATGGATCGTAGCGACAGTAATGAGAGCAGCAATGATGGCTGTTACGACAATGCTACTTTTTTTCATCACTTTTCTCCTCAAATTGCAGCGGGGATTTCTCCCCGCCGCCAACTGGTGGGGATTGAAACTGATTACTCGGTGTACCGAATATTCTCGACCCGCTGAGCGTGCTCGCTCAGAAGGTTTTGGAGATAGAGGTCACCAACCAGGAGACCGTTTGCCGAAACCAGGTGGTCAAGCATGCGCTCGCCATTCGTATTCACGTTATAGACGAGGTTGTTTTCCTTTGGCATTTTGTAAGTTTCGATTGCCGTAACAACCCGATCTGTTCCGTCCTTTGCGATGAAAATGTCCCCTGCCTTGACTTCCTTGGCCAGCCGAAGCTCATATTCACCATCTGCATTCAGAACCATCGGATGCTTTTCAGTTACCGTGATGGATTCGCCTCTGTCCGTCGAGAATCGGTAAATGGGATTTTCCTCTGGACCCACTGTGAAATCGCTTTGCTTAAGCCACGGCGATACCGTGTACTCGGCTACGAACATTTCAGCTTGAGTGATCAAGCGGAAGGGCTCCGTCAATGAACTTTCAAAAAGGCCAAGGATGGACTTCGGACCGGTGGTTGTGTCCAGCACCACGTCCGGTGTGAAACACCCACACGCGCAGCGCATTTGACCAAATCCTCCTGTAACGGATGGGTCAGGATTTCGCTGAAGGAAGAATGCGCCCCTTGGGACGTTGTGGTCGCCGATGCTATTCGGGTCGCCTCCGGCACCGATCTGACACTCGTCCAGCTGAAGCTGACCGCAGCGAATGGCTGCTTCATTTGTCTCGCCCAGAGCGTAGGCGTCTGGAAGCCGACAGATTCGATCAGCGGCAGGTTTTGGATTGGTAAAAGCTTCATCGTGATATGCCAGCCCCTCCTTGCAGTATCCCCAAAGATTTTCAGAGATCGCAAAAGACTTTGATGCAAGACACAGGTTGAATATTGAAAACAGAAGCCAAGCGAATCTTTTCATGAAAACTTCCTTCATCTATTATTTGACCGATTCAAGAACGCGACGAACAAAAGTCCTGAACTCCGATGGAACGCCCAGGTCAACCCTCTGCCTGTGCGGCTCAACCGGATACATCGACACAAAGAGGCACTTGCCAGCAGCCTGATTTCTGAACGCAGCCTCCATAGTAAACGTGTATTCCCCGCCAAAATCGTCGTTCCTGAAGCTGATTCCGTAATCTCTGCTCGTCACGATCGAGAGCGGTGATGAAGACCCAATAATGTTCGCGGCCTTCACACAGTCGTATTCAGAGACATAGGTTGCGACCCGGATCATTTCACCAGTGTCAGACTTCAGGGCGATTCCCTGCCGGTCTTCCAGAGTGTTATTGCCCCCGACAACCTTTCTCGCGAAGGCACTGGCATCTTTCGGATGTCCGAAGGACCAGGAACCGAGATTCACATCCTTCAGGTCGGACATGGAACTGCGCAGGGCCAGCTTTGACCGGTCATACGGCTTAATTCCAGGCTCAGCCGACTTTGAATATGAAATGCAGCTTGATGGAGCATCGAAGCAGGTGAGGGATACGTCTCCAAGGATGGCTGCGTTGTTGAATGTTATGTCCTTGATGTTTGAAATGACCTCGATCTGAGCTTCCTCAAGGTAGTCTGAATATTTTCTGAGGATGTCTGCTGCACGCTGGTAATCGACCAGGTTCTGCTGATACTGAGCTTCGATTTCGCGGCGCTTGGCTTTGGTCAAGGCGTCAATAAACTGATAGCCGCCCGAGGGAACGAGTTCATCAAGGCCCGATTCCTTATAGTTTTTGGTCAGGAACCGCACTGGGACGAAAGCCGCATCACCCGCCAGCTGGGTTGGGACGCTGGTTCTGGCATATCTGATGGCCTGGTTATAGACATCAAAGCAAGGCTTGGGATTGGCCAGGGTGCATTCGACCACATTGTCGCTCAGGAAGGACGTAAGCTGGACAGGGTCGCCCCCGACCTGTCTCGCTCGGATCGACAGCTTGACCGACTCTTTCTTTTTCTGGTCGATTTTGTTCAGCTCGCCTTCGATTTTAACAAGGTCGATGTTCTCTTTGCCCACAGCAAGCTTGAGTTTGCCGCCGATGTCGGTTTTGTCACTATCGTTCAGGAAATCGACTTTCATGGTCACGAAAAAGGAAGCGCCGTAATCCACGTTTGTGATGAACTCATCACCGCAGCGTTCCTGAAGCTGGGATTTGTCACCATTAATAAACTGCTGGCCCTTGTCAGAGACCCGGTACGTGTTCTCGTCAAACGCGACACGTTTTTTTGTCATCTGCCAGTTGAAGACAAATGTGGTCGATGACGAAGTCGCTGCGTTTTCCTTTGCGTATTGAGCGCCGAGACCGGCCCTGACGGCGGGAAGGTTCAGGTCTGCGGTCAGTTTGCCCTGGGTCTTATCCAGAAAATCCTGATAGGAAAGGTCATAGTCGAGCACAAAGTTGCTGTCGCTTACAAGGCTCTCCTTGATGTTGCCGGTTGCACAGGTGACGTTCAGGGTCTTCACCCGCCGTGTGTCATACGCCTGCCCTAAAAAGGAATACCCAAAGGCATCATTGGATAGCGTGGAATCCTTCAGAGCGGATTGTTCGTTATTGTCATCTTTGGAACATCCTGCGACCGCTGCACAGGCCAGCATGGATATCAAAATCTTGGACTTTCGCATGTAATTCTCCTTCCAAATGTTTGGTATTTCCGGACTTCAGGCGATACTCGGTCGATTCACCTCCATATATGGTGGCAAATTGAATAGTGTCGAATGTTTCTGCTAAGTCTTAAAATTCACACAGCCAGGTCTCGTTAGGACCTGAAAAGTCGCATCGGTTTATTCGATCGGTGGCAGCCCCAATTTCATCATTCAAGCGGTTGAGCTTGCCTGTAAGGCTCTGTTCCGTTTCCCCGGCGAATATCCCGGAATGGAGCCGGGCTTCCGTCTTTTCCTTTTCAGCCAGAAGGGCGGCTAGAGTGGTTCTATAGGCTGTGATTGCAGCGTTCTTGAACGAAAGAGAGGACGTTTTCCAGGTGTAGACCGGGAACTGAACTGGAAGGTAAAGCTCATTGTATGGAGTGGTTGTTATGTTCAGCGCAGCAAGTGAGTTCACGTCTGCCGAAGCTACCGAATCCTTGAAACCGTGTCTTGCATAGCGCAGCAGCGCTTTATATGTGTCAGCACAGGCATCAGGATTGCTCAACGCACAGTATTTCCTTCCGTTGGCAAGTATGGCCTTGAGCGCTGATGTATCGCCGCCATACTGATAGGCATCCACATTCAAGACGAATTCCTTGGTGATCTCATCAGACTCCGAGACCTTTGACTTCTTGCTGACTGTGGCTCCCAGGACTTCCGCTTTGACTTTGGATTTCGAGTATTTGTACTCCCTCGTCCCCACATAGACGAAGCGAGCCACAATACTGAGATGGGCTCCAAGGGTGGCCTCGTTCATCACGGACGATCCGCAGATTTCAAGAATTTTATCAGCTGGTCTCGTTAGTGTGCCCTGCCCAAGGGCTGTAAGAGCTGGATGCTTTATCCTGGCCTTGTATTTCGCATAAGTGAAATTTAGGAAGGATGACATTCCTGTTTGCTCATTGGTTTTCGTCTCAACGAAATGGACGCTGCCAGAGGCGCCAGCCACCAGCAGGTTAACGCTGCCCTTCACCTTGCCTGACATGCTGGAAAGGGTGGCTTCGGCCTCCTGCCCTGAGCTGAATTCCATTGAAGCGATTTCCGCAGGTTGCCTTTCAATCTCCCCGGAGACGCAGCCTGGCACTATGGTTTTCGTTGAGTCAATGAATCCTTGGCCTAAAGTCCTGGCGTTGGATTTTTCGGGCATGACAATAACAGATGCGTGAGCTGTACTCGATGAGAGTGAAAGCAGAGGCGCGGCTGTAAAGCCGAAGCAGGCAAGCTTTCTGAGGGACGAAGAAATGACGTTTGAGGATGCAGGAAGTGGCTTTCTTATCGTCATCGGCAGCACTCACTTTCTTGGTCTTGACGGCTTTTAAAAAAATAACCGTCGCGGTTAGCGCTGAGATACGGGAACAGGTTCAGTCCCGCCAGTGCTTTTAGTGAGCGCTGCGAAAGCTTTTCACGGATTGCAAAACAAGTGCCCTACCAATTGTCCGCACTTGAATGTTTTTCAATGATATCAGTCTGTGTCACTTTAGTTTTGAATCAGTGTTTATGGGTTTTTTATCTTTTTCGGGCGCCGCAAAACCAAATTGTCGCCCGGCGTTAGTAAGAATGACTGTGAAAGTCACACAAAATTACCCACCACGGACAAAAATCAATGGACAGCACCCTGTGCCAGGTCTATCAACGTCTTCACGGAAAATTGGTGGGAGTGGCCCGATGACGCAGAGGCTGATTGAATTTTTGCGCGATGAGATCAAGATGCTCATAGCATCGAAAAATGAAAGTTTACGCTGGTTCGTTCGGCAGGTTGGAGTTGATTACTCCGTTGTCTATAGAATCACGACCGGCGAGCAGAAGGGCGTTACGTTCTATCAGGCCTATAAGCTTCTGAAATACATCAAGCCTGATAGCTTCCTTTCGATTCTTGGCGAATATTTCCCCGATGAGGCCAGCGAGTTCTTTCCTGGCGGGAAAACTCTGGACGAAACACAACAAGCAAATAACGAGAAGATTCTTTCTGTAGTCTTCCAGGACCAGCTTCTGTACGAAGTGCTTCTTGCGGTGAACTGTGGAAATCATGACCTCAAAGCCATCGAGTCGGAATTTGGCAGCCGGGGGCTGGGTGCCATTGATGTGTTGCAGGATATCGGAGCCGTCAAAGTCAATACAGAAGCGCATATCGACGCGTTGGTTGATGGTTTCATCCCGACCGATGAAGTGCTCATCAAGCAACAAGCACTGCGAAATCTCGACTTAATTGATTTGAAAACTCCCGGGACTACGGTATTTTCAAATTCGGCAGGGTTAAATTCCAAGGGTATTACTGCCGCGTATCAGTGCGCACAGGCCCATTGGCATCAAATGACCGATATTTTTGACGATGAGCAGTACAAAGGAAATGTTCCTGTCGTCGTTACTGGATTGGTCGGGCCATTGGTTGGGAAGGAAAGGAAGTAACAGGCATGAGAGCTTTAATCATATCGCCATCTCTTTTGTGCGCATTCACAGCATTCGGCGGAATCGGAACCGGCGGCGGAACGCCACCTGCGATGCAGGACGTTCTCGAACAGCTTATGGCCAAGGCCCCAGGGGATGGCGGGTTGTTCATTGAAAAGGATAAACTGGGCCTTGCGGTCAAGGGCGAGCTTAATCCTGAGCTCACAATATCGAAGCTTCGGTCTGTGCCCCAGTCTGTCCGCATGTCCGACATGGATTTTTCAACTTTGTCCTTGAACAAGGGTGATATTGATGCGATCAATGTCGAGGGTGTGAGCCGGTCGTACAAAGTGGAAGATGGGCAAACGCTTGATACACTTACGCTGAAAGATAGGCGCGAACTTATCCGCGATTCAGTAAGCAAGCCCCTGGGAAACTGAACAGCAAAATTGCTGCGCATATTAGGGATATATTCATAATTCCAATCCAGGGCCGCGCGTTCTCGTGCGGTCCTTTTTGTTTTCATCGAGTGTCATCCGATGCACCTGCGACTTTTCCTTCGCCTGGAGCTCCGTTTTTGGCCCCTGCAGCTCTTTCTGTGGGGGGTGGGTAGGGTTGGCGATCCTGATCCCATTTCCAGCGCCTAAGGTGGTGCAGAAGCTTTGAAACTGGAGGTCACCCCTGACTTCGGTGATGCTCCATTTTTGAGCAGAGAGCAGGAGAGCGCCCAGAACGCCGTCGCCGTTGCGCGTGTCGATTACCCTTATAGCTGAGCCACAGTCCGAAAAAGCCAGCTGTCCGGTGGAAAGGAAATAGTTCACGGTTCCGCGGGGAGCTGATCGGGCTTCGTACCCTGGAAGGTTTCGCTTTTGGGGTGGATCGTACGGCCCGACGAGCGTGGGTGACGAATCAAAAACCGGGCCTCTTTGCCAATCTGGAAAGCTCGGGAAGGCTCTGAACCGTTGCCTTAGTTCCTGGCGGTCATGCGCTTGCCTGTCACGAAGTTCAGCCTTCTCGGCCGCATGCTGCGCGGCAAGCTGGGATCTTTTTTCGTTCAGCATTTTGCCCTGGCCTTTCCATGAGCCCTGCAATTCCCGGGTGCGGTGCTCTTTTTGGCTCTCAATCAGCTTCTTTTTCTCAATGGCCTGAGCTGACCGCAGCTCGAGGGTATTGGACTTCTTCTGCTCGCGAAAGCGCCTGCGTTCGGCGGCATATTGCCTAAACCCGGGAGGGGAGGAAGTGATTGCTGGTTCGGATCGGTGCCGGCCTTGATTTAGGCTCTTAAGCCGGCGGCTGGGCGGCTCGAAATCACCCAGGCGCTTTTGCAGCTCCTGAAAGCCGCAATCTTTGCCAGCCTGTGATGCTTTCACAAAGGTCTCTCCGATGCGAAGTACGGCCCCTCGGCCCCTGCGCTCCAGGGTCGCGCCTATTGCATGGAGATTTTCATGCAGCTCTTTCCAGCTCGCGGCCTTCCTGATTACAGGGGCAGCGTCGTCATGGGCAAGCCGCTCGGCTGACTTTTCGCGCGTGCGCAGCTCATAGTCGAGTGCCCCTTGGGAGACGACTGGCCCCCCCATCTCCAGCTGAACCTTGCTCTCGTCCAGGATGCCCTGTTGCAGCTGCTCTGCGATGAAAAAGGATGCAAGCCGGGGTGGTCTGGACCAGCCATGCGCGCGGTCGATTTTATCGCTAAGTCGGTGGCAGGCTTTCTTGTCAAAGCCCTGGTTGATCTTCACAGGGCGGCCCGTCATAGGGTTGACCCTATTAAGCACGACATGCAGATGACGGTTGTCGGTGTCGGTGTGGAGCCCGTAGATGCATTGATGGTCCGACATCCCGAACTCATGAAGCAGGTCCGTGATGACCCTTTCCACCTGATCGGACGTAGGTATCTCGCCTGCCTGCCAGGAAACGACATAATGATTGACAGGGTTGGGGGAGCGTATTCCGTCGACTGCGAGTGCCACCATCTCTGCTTTCCGCGCTTCGTAGCTATCGCATATAAAGCCTCTGGCGCCGACATACGCGGCTTTCTCTGGGTGGGTGATGTAGTCGCAGACTTTATGGATGCGGGCCGACTTTGTCGCGCTCTTCTTGCGATTCTCGATCTTCTTAATGATCGTCACTGGCCGATCTCTTCGATCTTGCGGCGTATTGCTTGAAGGAGAAGAGACGAGGCGTCGGGATCTAGGGAGGGGGATGCATGGAGATGCTTGAGCAGGCCACCCAGTCGCCGAAGCTCGCGAATCATTTGAAGGTCGGTTGCTGCAAGGATCGGACGATGCAGAGAGCGTTTGCGGACAAGACTGGAAAGGCTGGTTCCAGCCACTTCCGCTTGAAGTATCAGATCGCGCTTTTCTTCTTCTGTCACACGAACATTGATGACTTTGTCCAGCATCGGTTTCCTCCCTTACAATCGCATAGCGTCCTCCCTTGAGCTTCGCTCTTTTGTTAATTTAACCTCTGCCGCGCCGTATCGAATTGCCTTCAATTGCGAACATTCGTCATGGGATCAAAGGCAATGCAAAGCCGCTCTGTGCGGTTGTGTGACAAAAGCCAGCTTGCATGTTGAGCATTACACTGATTTTAGTCATTGTCGGCTGAAAAAAACCTAGAAAATTAAGTATGTTGTGGGGGAGGTAATTCATGTGATTGAAGGCCGAAAGCGGTTCGTAAGGCATGGATTTGCAAGGATATGGAGCAGAATTCGCAAGAATTCGGTGGATTTCATTAAATTTCACTGGATTTCAGTATAATTCGCAAGAACGTGTTTTGTCTCAGAGGCTTGGGAGGCATGGAATCGCCCGATTTGTCGCGGTTCGGGCGCCCTGCGTGTCAGTTTTTTATAGCACATCGAGCTGCTTGTTTATGCCGGAAGCAAGGCTGGGCGCGCATGCTAGAGCCAAGCGGGTATTGGTTACCCCAAGCTTCTCAGTGTAGTTTTGCTCATAGTGCTGGAGAGCAGACGCCAAGCGATCTCTTATGTTGTCGTCGGCTTGGCTCAGAATTGCGGATATTTGTTTTTGTCTCTCATCCAGAATGGTCTCAATGATTCTGGGGAGGTTGGCTTCTCCTTGGATCTTGAATTGAAATTTTGAATTCACTTCCAAGTCGTACTTCTCCAGAAAAAGACTCGCTTGTTGCTCAGTGCGTGCGAAGAAGTAAATGCATAGAGCCTGATAAAGAGCCGGCATGCTAAGGGCTGAGAATGCAAAGCCGAGAACCTTTTTAGACGTTTCAAGAGATGTATTGGACGCGCGGGATTTGCTGTATTTCTGAGCTGCGACGAACTCGATTGTGCGGCAAACGTGTTCTGCTTTGCAGATCACTGGTCGACTAAATGTTGAACGTTTGATGGTAATTTTTAGAGAGAAATCGTCAAGTTTCTTGGCTGAAGAAATTTGGAGAATTGATTTTATGGGAAGTCCGAGAACAAGGGAAAGTGCGCAAAGAATTTCTGGAGTGTATTTATTCTGAGGGAATATGATGTAAGGATAGATCGAAGCAATAAGTTTCGGTGCATTGATTTCCAGTTCTTCCGGGGATTTTATGGTCTTCTTAAGATCCTGAAGGAGGTAGAGAACGGGATGCCATGGACGCAGTCTCGTATTTATGAAGTAGCGATCGCCGATGACTTTTAATTCATCCACGATTTTCTGCGCTCTGGCCGGCGTCCTCGCAGATTCCAGGCTGCTGATTAAAGACTTGAATTTCGTTTTGCTAAGTTCAAAGTGGGCCGAGAAGTCATCAAATGTCAAATTGATAAGAAGGGATTTGAAAAGAGGCGAGATATATTTAGCGTACTTTTTCTGGGCCGCTTCCTCCAACTGTTCTATGTTTTCCGCAATTTCATCCTTGTTCTCTTCAATGAATGATTCGAGGTCACTGATCCAGAACTTCTTGCTTATTGCAATGTAGTCAGGGCTTTCTATCGAAGCGTTAAATGCAGCGAACTTTTCGTCAATCTTTTCTACACTTTTCAGAAAACTCTTGGGCGATAACATTCAGAGAATCCTTTCTGTGAAAATTTCATTCGATATCGTTCTTGATGCCCTGCTTTTTGAGGAATTTGAGATAATGGGTCGCCGCCTTGTCCGATGAAATGTCGACCAGCGCACTAAACGAGGGTATTGTCTTTGCTTTCTTCAGCAGCGTGTACTGGATATCGAGCATCTTGGGCTCGTTCACTTTCAATGCGTATCGAAGCAGTGCTTCAATAGTATCCTGGGAGCGGACGGCATCTAGGAAGGATTTGGTCTCTCTGGCTGTTCTCCGCTTTGTCGGGGCAGTCTTCTTTGCCTCATCAGCCTTTAGTGCCTCGGGTTTGGCTTTTCCGCTCCCAGTCTTTGCTGGTTTGGACGGCTTCTTTGCTTCATCAGCCTTTGGTGCCTCGGGTTTGGCTTTTCCGCTCCCAGCGGTCTTTGCTGGCTCGGTCGGTTTTTTGTTTTCGGGCGATGGGCCTTTGCGGCTGGAAGATGGAGCAGATGCAGGAGCTTGTGCTTTGGGCTTTGTGGCCCCGCCCCTTGTTTTACCAGGCTCAGTCCCTGACATTACTGGCTGTTGAGGATTGGGTGGTAATTGCGTAGCTGCATCCTTGTGCTCAAAACCTGGGCTTGTTTCTGCTGATTTTGGCGCGACTTTGTCCTTGGCGTCAGTGGTATCATGCGCTGGATCAGCTTCATCAGTGTGATTCGCTTCAAGCAGTGGGGCATGTCCGGTCACTTCAAAGCGGTCATCAATGCAATTAACATGTAAATAATGTGATGTTGCCTTCAACTTTCCTGGTGTGTGGCCCAGCATGAGATTGGCATATTCAAGAAGTGACATTCGCCCGTACTTCTTGTGCTTTCTAAGTTTGAATAGGGTGTGCCCGAACTGGATATAGACACTTCGGCAGGCGTTGTGTACGGTTAGCTTTTGTTCTTCGGACTCTGGTCCTTCTGCGGGCCTTATGTTGAATTCCTGCGCAAAGTTATTCCTAATCCGCTTTGTATAAGTATCAAACTTGTCGGTATCGAGATTGAGCTTTATCTGTTCCCACTCTTCCTTTTTGTCAGAAAACACCTTCTCATCGAGGAGTCTACGCAGAATAATGTAGAGCTCAAGGATCTGGGGGACGCTGAGGAATAGGGCTGGGAAATCGTGGATCTGCCCTTCGTGATTGGATTTGGAGAAGCGATCAATGAAATAGTGATCTGGCTCCTTTGATGGTGTCAGCGTTGACACGAGTCCAAGATCTGCTCGGCGGCGGCCCGTTGCAAATTGCAGAGCTATGCAGATATCCGCGTAGTCGGGGTCATCGTGCCGCCCTCGGTAAACGCGGTCTACAAACGCGATGACCTTACTGATATTGATGCTTGATGTATTCTGGTGCTTCGCGATTCTTGCTTTCTCTGCCTGCAAATTGAGATCGGCGTATTGTTCAGGCGTTAGCTTGAGGTAAAGAGTCGCTGGATGAAAGTAGGGAAGTTGTTTAAGCTCTGCTTTAACTTTGCTCGTTATATCCTTGTACAGATTTTTGGATGAATCATCAAAAGCTCTTGGAGAGGATGTGTTGAGTGCCTTGAAAAGAGATGAGTAGTTGCTGTGTTTCGCTTTGAACTCTTCCAGTTCCTGGAGGAAATGAGGTGGCAAATCTGGAGACAGCTCATTCTTCACCTTGGTTGCCGTTTCTGAAAGCTGCGTTCGGGCTGAGCCGAGCGTTCTCCTTTTTTGAGATTTTATCAGATGTGCTTCAGCCTCTTCATCTGCGGTAGAAGGATAATAGTCGAGATCATCATGGAAATCTTGGACGCACTTTTCGGTTTGCTTTACATAGTCTTGCCATTGTTTCATATATTGCTGCGGGCTTTTCTTGAACAGGTCTTTGCTTGGTCGGAACTTTTGATCGACAGAATTCAGCTGTGCAAAGAGGCGTTTTTGAAGGATTTTTAGATCTATTAACGGTCCTTTGTTTGGCATTGACCCTATTCTCCTGTCGTGAAAGCCTATTCACATCAATATTACACTAAAAATTAAAAAATTGAACATATAAATTTTTACCAAGAGAGATGGGGAGCCCCCCGCCAAGTTGTCATTTTGTAGCTGTACGTGTTGTTGGTGTGATGCGGTGGGTCGTTGAGGGCTTTTCGAGATGGGCCCGGGTGGAGTTGGAGGTTGGATAGTGGTTGGGTTGTTGTTGAGGGTTTTGGTGGTTCC